>JASLJL010000239.1 GCA_030152405.1 Gordonia sp. (in: high G+C Gram-positive bacteria)
CGACCATTCGCGGTTCGCGGTCGCCACGGTCGTCGCATCGTCGGAGACCAGCGAGGCCGCGATCGCTGTGTTCTGGAAGGCGGTGTGCGACCACGGTGTGCCGCAACGCCTACTGACCGATAACGGGCGTGCGTTCAATCAAGATCGTCTCGGCAACCCCACTGAGCTCACGAACTTCGTCAGATCCCTTGGGACAGAGCCGATCACAGGGAAGCCGTATAAACCGACGACGCAGGGGAAGAACGAGAGGTTCCATCAGACACTGTTCCGGTGGCTCGACAAGCAGGACCAACCGCAGACCCTGCAACAAGTGCAGGACCTCGTCGACGAGTTCGACCGCGTTTACAACTACGAACGCCCCCATCAGGGGCTACCCGGCCGGATCACACCCGCACAAGCCTGGGCGGCGACCGCCGTCGCCGAACCGCCGAAGCCCGCAGGGCCCACACCCACCCCGGCAGATCAGCTGCCTAACGTCCGACCCGGCCGGGAAGGGAACAAGCTCACACGCGTCGAGGCACACGGCATCGTGCGGGTCTGCGACGTCCAGTTCAACCTCGGACGACAACGGGCTCGCCGCCCGGTCCACGTCGCCTGGAACTCGTACGAGATCGTGTTCGCCGATCCAGACGATCGTCAGGTCATCACCGTCAAGAGCTGGCCTCCAGCCGGGGTCCACTACGTCGGCAACGGCAACCCGCCCGGTCGGCCACGCACATCACCCGCGCCCCCGAAGCCATCAACCTGACCTGCCCCTAAGAACTGTCACCGATGTCCTGATACATCAACTGTTACCGAAGTCGTGAGACATAAGTGTCACCGATGTCCTGAGACATGACACAGCTCCTGTGCCGGAAAACGTCGCCAACGTTGGTTCAGCGGTACGCCGCGATCTGCTGCTTCGCGATCGAGTGCAGTTTCTCGATGCCCAGATTCAGGTCGACGAGGTGCGTGTCGAACAGCGGCAGTTCGTTGAAGTGCTGCGGGACCACCGGGCGGCCCATCAGTTTGCGGAAGCCCAGGCGGTCGACGCACCTGCCCGTCCACCGTCCCGGGCCGGTAGTCCAGGTGGACTTCGAGGTCGGGAGGTCGCCGGGGAAGGTCGACACCTTCATCAGGAACGAGATCATGCTCGCCGCATAGGGCCTGCTCGGAACGGTGGCGGAGGACGGGGTGTGATCACCGCTGAGCCGGCTGGGGTCGGTGCACGCGACCTGGAAGGCGGGTCCGGTCGGCAGATTCATCGGGCCGCTGAGCGCGTCGAGGCTGCTGTTGCCGAACAACGACGGGAGACCGAGGAGTTCGGTCGAATAGGCGACGACGCAGCCGAACTGTCCGCGGCGAGTGCAGATCGGAGTGTTTCGGAAGTCGCCGCCGGTGGTCTTGCCGCGTGCCGTCATCACGTTGCCGCCCATGAGGAACGCGCCGACCATCTTGGCGCGCATCGCCGGGTTCGGGTCGATCTCCTCGCGAATCAGCTTGCGCAGCATCATCGTCCCCTGGGAGTGACCGATGAAGACCACCGGCCGGCCCTTGTTGTCCTCACGCAGATACTTCTTCCACGCACGCTTGACGTCGCCATACGACGTGTTCGGGAGGTCGCGGTTCCCGACCCACGACGCCATCGCGGCCGGGCTCAGTCCCCACAGCGTCATCTGCCGGTACACCGGGGCGTACACGCGGCAGAGGTCGTTGAACGACGCCGCCTGGAAACGCGCGATCGACTGCACCGACGGCACGGCTTTCGCGTCGGCCAGGAACGACGGCTGATCGGTGACCGTCGGGTAGACGTAGAAGCAATCCGCCTTCTTCGCCGAGTCGGGCACCGTCGTCGCCGGGTACGTCTTGCCGGTCAGTTTGTCGGTGCGGTCGTTGCGCAGATCGCAGGGGTCCAGCGATCCCGGGCGACACAGCCATTGGACGGCCGGCGCGGCGTCCGACGCCGCCGGAGGCACACAGACCAGGAGCCCGGCGGAGACGGCGACCGCCGCCAGAACGGTGAACAATCGGTTGACACGCGTAAACGGCATGAAAGCCCCTCTTGTCGCGAACGATATGTGACGTAGACGCGTTACACGCTGCCATAGTGACCTGACTCATGGGTAGGGTTCCGGCCATGTCTCTGCCCCGCCGCATCACCGCCCTCGTCGTCGCCGTCGGAGCCGTCGTGTCGTCGACACTGCTCGCCGCTCCGCCGGCGTCCGCGGCTCCCGCCGATCCACTGTCCGTGAGCGCCCTGCACACGCGCGGGACGTCGATCGTCGACACCGCGGGACGCGTGGTTCTCACCCACGGAGTGAACAACGTCGACAAGAGCGCGCCGTACCTCACCGTCGGCGACGGTTTCACCGTGACCGCGGCGGACGCGGTGAAGCTCGCCGACAAGGGATTCAACGCCGTCCGTTTGGGCGTCTCGTTCGACGGATTGATGCCGACGAAGGGCACGGTCGACGAGGCGTACGTGAATCGAGTGGTCGACGTGGTCGACATGCTCGCCGATCACGGCATCCGAACGCTGCTCGACAATCACCAGGACGGGATGTCGTCGCCGTGGGGCGGCAACGGGTTCCCCGCGTGGGCGGTCAAGTCGCGTCCCCTTCCGGGCGAACCGAATCCCGGTTTCCCGCTCTACTACCTGATGCCGTCGATGAACGCCGCGTGGGACGAGGTGTGGACCAACCGCAACGGCGTCGTCGACTACCTGGGCACCGCGCTGCGAGTGCTCGCCGCCGAACTCAAGGGGCACGCCGGAGTGATGGGTATCGAACTGCTCAACGAGCCGTGGCCGGGCACCGCCGCACTCACGTGCTTCCCCATCGGCTGCCCGCTCTTCGACGTCCAGTACCAGAACACGATGTCGAAGCTGACCCGCTACGTCCGCCAGGGCGATCCGTCGGTCCCGGTGTACTGGGAGCCGAACGTCACCTGGAACCAGATGATGCCGTCGTACATGGGCCTGACGAAGATCCGCGACCGCAACGTCGTCATCGCGCCGCACGACTACTGCATCCCGTCGCAGCTCGCCATCTACCTCGGTCTTCCCGAGGGTTTGCGCGCCCTGTGCTCGGCGCAGCAGGGCCTCACCTGGACGCATGTGGACGAGGTCACGCGTCGCACCGGCAAGCCCGTCGTCGTCACCGAGTTCGGCGACGTCGACCCGACGGTGCTGAGTCAGACGCTCGACCGCGCGGACAGGCGCTTCATGGGCTGGACCTACTGGCACTACTCGAGCGGACAGTCGTTGTCGGGGGTCGCCAAAGAGCTGGTCCGGACGTACCCGCAGGCCACCGCCGGTCGCCCGGGGAAGATGTCGTTCGACGCCGCGTCCGGCGCGTTCTCCTTCACGTACACGCCGAACCGGTCGATCACCGCGCCCACCGTCATCTACCCGTCGTCGGTCCATTACCCGAACGGATACACCGTCCAGGTGAGCGGCGGGCACTACCAGACCTCGACCGACGGCCGACTGCACGTGTTTGCCGACTCGGCGGCGCCGGTGACGGTCTCGGTGGCCGCGAAGTGACGAAAGTCGTTTTGCGCGACCAGATTCTGCACATGCGCGACATGGTGCGTCCCCGTTCACTTTCACCGGTTACCATCCACTCGTGCTGGAAGATCTGAACAAGAAGGCTAAGAAGGCCGGGCTGCATGTCGCAGCCGCCAAGAAGGCGGACCTGTACAGCATCCGAAAGGTGAAGAACGGCAAGCTCGTCGCGAAGAACATCGACGCCGACGAGGTCCGCGAACTCATCAAGAAGTACAAGTAGCGTGCTTTCCATCGGTCCGACGTCCGTGGTCCACACCGTGGTGGACACGATGCTCAACCCACCGCGGACCCTCGCCGACCTGCGACGGGTGATCAGCGGTCCGATGGATCTGACCGGCCGAGTGGTCGTGCTGACCGGCGCGTCGTCCGGCATCGGCGAGTCGACTGCCCGCCTGCTCGCCGCACACGGGGCGACGGTGGTCGGCGTCGCCCGCAATCTCGACGCCCTGCAAGCGGTGTGCGACGACATCGTCGCGGCGGGCGGGACGGCCGCCCCGATGACCGCCGATCTGTCCGATCCGGAGGACGCGCGTCGCCTCGCCGCCGCGGTGATCGATCGTTTCGGCGCACCGGACGTGCTGATCAACAACGCCGGACGATCGATCCGACGCAGCGTCGTCGACACCACCGAACGCTTCCACGACTACGAGCGCACCATGGCGCTCAACTACTTCGGGCCGGTCGCGCTGACGCTCGGCCTTCTGCCCGCCATGCTCGACGCCGGCCGCGGTCAGATCGTGAACGTCGTCACCTGGGGCGTCACCGCCGGATCCATGCCGAAGTTCGCCGCCTACCACGCGTCGAAGGCGGCTCTCGCGGCGTTCGGACGGTCGTTGGACGGCGAGTGCGAGGGCACCGGCGTGGTGGTGACCAATGCCGGCTTCCCGCTGGTCCGCACCCCGATGATCGCCCCGACATCCTCATACGACGACGCGCCCGCCCTCACCTCGGATCAGGCCGCGCAGTGGCTGCTCCGAGCGGTGGAGCAGCGTCCCGCAGAGCTCTATCCGCGCTACGCCGTCGCCCTGCGGACCATCGGGGCCTTCTCCCCTCGCGCCGTGCACCGCCTCATCGAGAAGTCGGGCATCTAACACCGACCGTCTCGACGAGCGGCGTCGCTACGTCCGAGCGGCGATCCAGTCGACCACGGTCGCGATGACGGAATCCTTCTCGGGTTCGTTGAAGATCTCGTGGTACAGACCCGGCAGGATCGTGACGGTGAGGTCGTCGCTGCCCGCGTGCCGCTCGACGACCCGGGCGCCCTCGGGGTTGGCGAGGACGTCTCCCTCGCCGTGCAGGACGAGGGTCGGCATCGTCAACGACGGAAGCCGCTTCGGGAACGTCGACATGGCGCCGATGAGCGCGCCGCCGAGACCTGCGGGAATCTTGCCGTGCCAGACGAGCGGATCGGCCTCGTACGCTGCGACGACGGCGGGATCACGGCTCAGGCCCGATGCGGGGAGCGCGGTGGACGGGAGCCACGGTGCGATCTTGCCGAGGACCGGAGCGATCTTGACGAGCGGGGCCGGGAGGTCCGCGCCTGGCACGATCGCCGGACCGGACAGCACCAGGCCGTCGAGCATGTCGGGGTGTTCGAGTGCGTACGAGAGTGCAATGGCGCCGCCCATGCTGTGGCCGATGAGGAATCGCGGCCTGCGGTCAGACGCGGCGACGGCGATCACCGAATGCAGGTCGGCGGCGAAGTCCCCGAAGTCGGTAACGCCGAGCCGCTTGCCGGTGGAGCGCCCGTGCCCGACGTGATCGGGGATCACGACGACATAGCCGCGGTCGGTGAGCGCCTGCGCCACATGGTGATAGCGACCCGCGTGTTCACCGAGCCCATGTGCCACGACGACGACGCCCACCGGCTCGTTCTCGGGCCGGTGGACGTCGTAGACGATGGTGTTGCCGTGGCGGCCGGTGACCGACGCCGTTGAAGTCTGCATGCAGAGCAGAGTAGCGCCGGTCACACCTAGGCCGCTCGCGGGGCGGTCGCTTGCCGTGCGGTCACTCGCGGGGAGCGCCGATGGCCAGCTTTCCGTTCTCGAACAGCAACGGGTAGAGGATGCCGCCGATGAGACCGCCGAGCAGCGGAGCGAGCCAGAACACCCAGAGCTGAGCGGGTGCGCCGTTGCCGTTGAAGAACGCCACCGCGGTCGAGCGGGCGGGGTTCACCGAGGTGTTGGAGATCGGGATCGAGATCAGGTGGATCAGCGTCAGCGACAGGCCGATAGCCAACGGTCCGAAGCCCTTCGGTGCACGACCGTCGGTCGCTCCGAGGATGATGATCAGGAAGAACGCGGTGAGGATCACCTCGACGAGGATCACGGCGCCGAGCCCGTAGCCGTTGGGCGAGTGCTCGCCGTAACCGTTGGCCGCCATGTTCCCCTCGGCCGACCAGCCGTCCTGGCCCTTCGCGATGACGAACAAGGCCAGGCCTGCCACCAGTCCGCCGATCACCTGGGACACCCAGTACCCCGGCAGCTCACGCCACGGGAGACGACCGCTCACCGCTGCGCCGAGAGTGACGGCTGGATTGAAGTGACCTCCGGAGATGTGGCCGACGGCGTAGGCCATCGTCACCACGGTGAGACCGAAAGCCAGCGCCACGCCGAGGAACCCGATGCCGAGCTGCACGCTCGACCTCGACGCCTCGTCCGCCGCGACGACCTTCGCGGCGAAGATCGCACTGCCGCAGCCGCCGAAGACCAGCCAGAAAGTCCCGAACAGCTCAGCCAGCCACTTGGCAGGCGTCGAGATGGTGTCGCTCATTCGTGCTCCTTCTCTCGGAACCGCCGACCGGCCCGATGCTCAGTCGGCGTTGATGATTCCCAGTCGAACGGCGACGGCCCGACTCGCGGACTCGACCGCCCCGATGGGACGCAATGCGGTTTCGGCGATCACGACGACGCTCTCGACGCGGCTGACGACCGCCTCGAGTCGTGCGACGACACTCGCCATCCTGGTCACCGTCTCGTCGACGCGGACCAGCGTGGTCCCGAACGCCTCCAGGGTCACTTCGAGCTTCTCGAGGGTGCCGTCCAGATCGGCGGTGGTCTTCGCCAGTCCGGTCAGCACCGGACCCATCTCTCCGATGAGGTCCTCGACCTGGTTGACGGTCTGATCGGCGTTGAGCGCCGCCTGCGCCAGCTTGCGCAGTCGTTGACGGTCCGCACCCGCCCGCGATCGATCGTCCGGAGTCGACATGATGGCCATGAGTATGAAGTATGCCGGGAGTTTCCGCGCGTCGACGGCATTCTGGTCACGACGCGGAATGAATGCGGCAACGGTATGGTTGAGGACAGCAGATCGTTCAAATTTGAAGGAAATGGAGAACGTCATGCCCGCCGTCACCGCAGACACCACGACCCTGCCCCGCATCTCGCCTGCCGCCATCGACGCCGCCGAGCGGCCGGTCCGTTCCGTCACGACCGGCCCGCGCGGCTACGAGGGCGAGGGATTCCCCGTCGTCCGCGCGTTCGCCGGCGTCTCGCAGGCGGCGCTCGACCCGTTCATCCACATGGACCAGATGGGCGAGGTGGAATACCAGCCGGGTGAACCGCGCGGCACCGACTGGCACCCGCACCGCGGCTTCGAAACCGTCACGTACATGATCGACGGCCGTTTCCAGCACCAGGACTCCACCGGGGGCGGCGGACTGATCGAGAACGGCGCCACCCAGTGGATGACCGCGGGATCGGGAATCCTGCACATCGAGACTCCGCCGGTGGAACTCGTCGAGTCGGGCGGGACGTTCCACGGCATCCAACTGTGGGTGAATCTGCCGTCCACCGACAAGTTCCTCACCCCGCGGTACCAGAACCTCGAAGGCGAACAGGTCCTTCTCCTCGCATCCCCCGACGGCGGCAGCCTGGTCCGCGTGATCGCGGGCGATCTCGACGGACACGTCGGCCCCGGCGCCACTCACACGCCGATCACGTTCGCCCACGCGACGATCGCGCCGGGCGCCGAGCTGTCGACGCCGTGGCGACCCGACTTCAACGCTCTCGTCTACGTTCTCTCCGGTCGCGGGACCGTCGGCGTCGAGCGCCGACCGGTCGAAGGCGGGCAGCTCGTGGTCCTCGGAGCGGGCGACCGCATCACCGTGAACGCCGACGCCGGGCAGGACTCCAACCGGCCCGCGCTCGAGGTGCTGCTCCTCGGCGGACAGCCGATCCGCGAGCCGGTCGCACAGTACGGCCCCTTCGTCATGAACACCCGCCAGCAGGTGATTGAGGCCATGGAGGACTTCCAGGCCGGACGTCTCGGCGTCGTGCCCGCGGACGCTCTCCGCCCGCACCGCGCCAAGTGAGCGACGCGTGGCGCCTGTTCATCGAGAACAGCGCGCGCATGCAGACCGTGCTCGACGACCGCCTCCGCGCCTCCGACGGCATGACGCT
>JASLJL010000296.1 GCA_030152405.1 Gordonia sp. (in: high G+C Gram-positive bacteria)
GCCCACCGTCGACGCGTAGACCTCCTGCTTGCCGGTCTTGACGTCCATGTGCTTCTCGGTGACGGCGAGCATCATCGCGACGCGCGCCGGATCGAGCCCGGACACCGCACGACGAGGCGACGACATCTCGGTCGAGTTCAGGAGCGCCTGGATCTGACCGACCATCGCCCGCCTGCCGTCCATGGCCACCAGCGCGACGCTGCCGGGCACATCGGTGGGATGCTCGTGGACGAAGATTCCCGACGGATCGCTCACCTGATGTATCCCGTCGGAGCGCTGCTCGAAGCAGCCGACTTCATCGGACGGACCGAACCGGTTCTTGATGCCGCGGACCATCCGCAGAGACGAGTGGCGGTCGCCCTCGAACGAGAGCACCACGTCGACGAGATGCTCCAGCGACCGTGGCCCGGCGACGTTGCCGTCCTTGGTGACGTGCCCGACGAGGATCACCGCCACCCCGCTCGTCTTCGCGAGCGAGACGAGCGCGGTGGTGACCGCTCGGATCTGGGTGACGCCTCCTGTCACGCCGTCCACGCCGGAGGCCACCAGCGTCTGAACCGAGTCGACGATGAGCAGCGTCGGACGGACCTCGTCCACGTGGCCGAGGACGGTGCCGAGGTCGGTCTCGGACGCCAGGAAGACGTTCTCGTGAACGGCGTCGGTCCGTTCGGCGCGCAGGCGGACCTGACCTGCGGACTCCTCGCCCGTCACATAGAGGGCGACCCGTCCGGCGGCGGCCCAATGCTTGACGGTCTCCAGCAGCAGCGTCGACTTCCCCACGCCGGGCTCACCCGCCAACAGGACGACCGAGCCCGGAACGATGCCGCGGCCCAGCACGCGGTCGAACTCGGCGATTCCGATCGGTGTGGACGTCGAGGAGCCCGCGTCGACGTCGGTGATGCGCCGTGCCGGGCTGCGCGGCGCCACGGACGCGGCTCCGGCCGCGGCGACGGCGGGCACGCCCTCCTCGATGGATCCCCACTCGCCGCAGTCCGGGCAGCGGCCGACCCACTTCGCGACCTGATGTCCGCAGGCCGTGCACCGGTAGATCGACTTCGTCTTAGCCACGCCCCGACTCTAAACGGCCCCTCCGACAGAACGACCCCCGACCGAGCGGTCGGGGGTCGTGGTGGACGGTGCGGGTCTCAGTGACCTTCGCCGTCGATGTGCGCCTGCGGATCGCGGATGACGTCGACGCGGTGCGCCAGCGTGCCGTCGTCGACGGGAGTGTCGATGGTGACCTGCTTGTCCTCGACGCGCTTGCCCGAGAGGTCGAGAACCTCGAACTTGAACGTGAGCGGGGCGTTCACGCCCGACGCGACGGATGTGCCCGCGTTGGTCAGGGTGACGGTGAACCGGTCGATGTCGGCGGCCTGAGCGACGGACGTGTTCACGTTCGCCGGGGCGCCCGCGAGGAGCAGTCCGTTGGGAGCGATGACGCTCGGGTCGCTCTCGGAGGACTTGTCGGCCTTCTTCGACGGAGGCGTGATGGTGATCGTGGAACCCTCGGGGCCGACGACGTCGATGAGCTTGACCTTGCGGGTGTTGCTGTCGTTCGAGATCGCGAACGACACGTCGAACGGACCGCCGTTCTTGAACGTCTGATCGGACTTCTCCGACGGGTAGACGATCTGGACGTTGCGCAGCGCGATCGCGCCGTTGGCCAGATCAGTGCCGGCGTCGGGACTCAGCTGCACCGATCCGGCGGAGCCGTTGACCGCGGGGAGCTGATTGTTGGTCTGCGAGATCTTGCCTGCGCCGCAGGCAGAGGCGCCGAAGACGACTGCCGCGCCGAGAGCGCCGACTGCTACTGCCTTGGCCAGTCGGCCGGTGGTCCGATTGAGCACTGACACCTTTTCCTCCGGGTGGTCGTCGCGCTGTCCGCCAGTTGCGAACCTTCACTACGCAGCGTAGTGGGCGTGGGGTGTAAAAGTTCCCCCGGGTCGGGATATGGCTCGACAAATATGTCGTCGGATGGGTTGAACGTCGGCTGACCTGCACCGTTGGAAAGGGTGTCGGAGGGTGGGTGTTACACTGATAACACTCGGAAGGGGTAGGGAACATTGAATTTCAAAGTTGGTGACACCGTTGTGTACCCCCATCACGGTGCTGCTCGGATCGAGAACATCGTTGTTCGGACCATCAAGGGTGAAGAGGTCGAATACCTGGTCCTGAAGGTCGCCGACGGCGACATGACGGTGCAGATCCCTTCTAGCAAGCTCGACTATGTCGGTGTGCGTGACGTGGTCGGCGAAGAGGGGCTCGACGAAGTCTTCCAGGTGCTGCGCGCACCGAACGCGGAGGAGCCCACGAACTGGGCCCGCCGCTTCAAGGCGAACCAGGAGAAGCTCAACTCGGGGGACATCATCAAGGTCGCCGAGATCGTTCGCGACCTGTGGCGCCGCGAGCAGGACCGCGGACTCTCCGCGGGCGAGAAGCGCATGCTCACTCGCGCACGCCGCGTGTTGGTCGACGAGCTCTCGCTCGCGCGCAACACCGACGACGAGAAGGCCGACAGCATCCTCGACGAGATCTTGGCTGCGGCGTCCTGATCGTTGACAGCGGTCACCGTCGGGTGGCCGCGCTGATTCCCGCCGCAGGCTCGGGCACCCGACTCGGG
>JASLJL010000371.1 GCA_030152405.1 Gordonia sp. (in: high G+C Gram-positive bacteria)
TGGAACTTCGTCGGCGTGCCGGACATCAGCTCGCTCGGCAAGCAGACGGTGTTCGTCGAATGGGTCGACTACCCGAACGGCGCGCTCAACCCGCTCTTCGTGGATCAACTGCGCGCGGCGGGCGTGACGGACGATCACGAAGTCCTCTTCCTGTGCCGGTCCGGCCAGCGCTCGATCGGTGCCGCTGAAGCAGCCACCGCTGCGGGCGTCGCCACGGCGTACAACATTCTCGACGGATTCGAAGGCGCGACGGACGCCGACGGCCACCGCGGCGCCGCCGGATGGCGTGCGGAATCCCTTCCCTGGCGACAGCCGTAAGGAGCATCACCGAATGAGCAACGAGCTTCCCGACTGGGTGTCCCCCGAGACGTTGGCCGTCCGCGGCGGGCTGATGCGGTCCGGCTTCTTTGAGACGTCCGAAGCGCTGTACCTGAACAGCGGGTACGTCTACGACTCCGCCGAAGCGGCCGAACGCGCATTCACCGGCGAGGATCAGCGCTTCGTCTACACGCGCTACGGCAATCCGACGGTCGCCATGTTCCAGGAGCGGCTGCGGCAGATCGAGGGCACCGAGGCGGCATTCGCGACCGCCAGCGGCATGGCCGCGGTCTTCGTGGCCCTCGGCGCGATCCTCAAGAGCGGCACCCGTCTCGTCGCGGCGCGCAGCCTCTTCGGCTCGTGCTTCGTGATCTGCAACGAGATCCTCCCGGCCTGGGGCGTCGAGACCGTCTTCGTCGACGGCGAGGACCTCTCCCAGTGGGAGGAGGCGCTGTCGACGCCGACGGACGCGGTCTTCTTCGAGACGCCGTCCAATCCGATGCAGACGCTGGTCGACATCCGGGCGGTCGCCGACATGGCACATGCCGCGGGCGCGAAGGTCGTCCTCGACAACGTGTTCGCGACGCCGCTGCTCCAGCGCGGCCTCGACTTCGGCGCCGACGTGATCGTCTACTCGGGGACCAAGCACATCGACGGCCAGGGCCGCGTGATGGGCGGAGCCGTCCTCGGCACGCAGGAGTTCATCGACGGGCCGGTCCGCGAACTCATGCGCCACACCGGTCCGGCGCTGAGCCCGTTCAACGCGTGGACCATGCTCAAGGGCCTCGAGACCATGAAGGTGCGCCTCGATCAGTCCGTGGCGTCGGCGCAGCGCATCGCCGAGTTCCTGGACGGGGACAGCCGGGTCGCGAAGACCGTCTACCCGTTCCTCACCTCGCACCCGCAGTACGACCTCGCCCGCGCCCAGATGTCGGGCGGCGGCACGGTGGTGACCCTCGAGTTGGGCGCGCAGCCGGGGAAGTCGGGCAAGGAGCGGGCGTTCGAGGTCCTGAACAAGCTCCAGGTGATCGACATCTCGAACAACCTCGGCGACGCGAAGAGCCTCATCACCCACCCGGCGACTACCACACACCGCGCGATGGGGCCCGAAGGCCGTGCGTCGATCGGTCTCACCGACGCGATGGTCCGCCTCTCGGTGGGTCTGGAAGGCGTCGACGACCTGCTCCGCGACCTCGACAACGCACTCGGCTGATCGGTTGGTGAACAACGGTTGCTCACCAACCGTTGTTCACCACTCGCCGCGTGTCGGCGGAACCGCCGGTCGGTTCCGTGCGTCTAAGGAGTATGGGGGACTCCGGGGCGCTCGCGGCATTTCTCGCCGATCACGACGGCGTCATCACCTACGAGCAGGCGTGTCGCCTCGGGCTGACGCGCGGACAGATACGCGGAAGGCTCGACCGCGACGAATGGCGTGTCACCGCCAAGGGACTCTTTCGCAGCGCCAGCCATCCGATGACGGAGTCACTGCTCGTCCGGTCCGCGGTGCTGGCGCACCGGGGCATACCGGACCGGACCACCGCGGCGTGGTGGCACGACTTGATATCCGATCTGCCGCCGGTGATCACGCTCTCGGTGGCGCAGCGGGTACGGCAGTCACGACTGTCCTTCGTCGAGACCGATGCGGTCCGGCGGGAGTTTCGACCCTGTCGATCTCGTCTCGATCCGTGGCTTGATCGTCACCGCTAAGCCTATGACGGTGCTCCTCGCCGCCGCGTCGATGGCCGACGGCGCCGCTTTCATGGATCGAATGCTGCAGATCAGGGCAGCGACAGTCGCGGAGCTGGTGGGCGCAGTCGGTCGCCTCGGAGGGCGACCGGGAGTCGCACGTGCGCGTCAGCTCGTTCGAGTGGCGGCGGGCGACTCGGAGTCGGAGGCCGAACGGATCTTTGTGCGAATGCTCCGCGACGCCGGAGTCACGGGGTGGGTGCAGCAGTTCTGGTTCGCGCAGTGGCGGTTCGACTTCGCGTGGCCGGATCTCGGAGTCGTTGTGGAGATCCACGGCTGGGCATTTCACCGAACGCACGACAGGTTCGTCGCAGACATGGCGAAGGCGAACGCACTGGAAGCGGCGCAATGGCGGCTGCTTCAATTCGGCTGGCACGAACTCACCAGCGAGCCGGACGAGTGCATCCGGGAAGTCTGCAGTCTGCTGGACAAGGGTGCCGAGGCGT
>JASLJL010000431.1 GCA_030152405.1 Gordonia sp. (in: high G+C Gram-positive bacteria)
CGGTGAGTCGATGATCATCGAGATCGACGGGTACGAGTACCACGCTGATCCCGTCGCGTTCGAAGGGGACAGGATGCGGGACCTCCGGGCGCGAAGCCTCGGCTACGACCTGATCCGGCTGACGTACCACCAGGTCGTCTACGAGTGGGAGATCGTCGGACCACTGCTCTTCGAATTGATCCGACGCGGCGATCACCGCAGGCCGCTGCCCCGACCAGCGATCGGGTCGGCGTAAAACCATCACCGATTCGTCCAAAACAGGGCCTGTGCGGCCGATGGTCGGCGAACGCGTGCCGGTTTTACGAGCGCTCAGGCTCCTTCGACCCGGTACGACACGGCGCGGAGCAGGATCGATCCGATGTCCTTCGGGTCGAGAGCGACGAACGAACTGCCGCCGGTGGCGTCGGAGATCTTCTTCAATGCAGACGCGTCGGCGTCCTGCGAGATGCCGATGGTGATGATCGGGATGCGCCGGGCGGGGTTCTTCATGATGTTCAGCTCGGACACCAGCTGATCGAGGGTGACGCTGGCTGCGTCCTCGTTGCGACCGTCCGTCATCAGGATGACGCTGTTCGAGTAGGCCGGGTCGTAGGTGTCGTACACCTTCTTGAAGGCGGCGAGCGCGGTGTCGTACAGCCCGGTCCCACCGTGGAGGTTCGACATGCTGTTGTCGATCGCCGCTGCGAGGAGGTCACGGTTCGGCTTGCCGTCGGTGGTTCCGAGCACCGGGCCGATCGGGACCACTTCGCGGTAGGGGATGCCGTCGCCGCCGCGATCGCTGCTGAACTCCCAGTACCCGAGCGAGGTGTTGCGAGGGAACTTCGACAGGCCGAACACCGACGCGTCACGCAGCAGCTGAGCGCGGGTCTTGCCGCCCGCGTCCTGCCTCATGGAACCGGAGACGTCCTGCACCACGAGCGCTCGAATGGGCAGCGTGAGGGCGGTCCACTTGCGCTGGATGTTGTCGATCAGCTCGCGGTTGGGCGGGACGATGATGTTGGCGTCGCCGACACCACGACCATCGGGCAGGGGAGAACTGTCGGCGGGCCGGATGTTCGCCGCCTGGCGGATCTCCTTGCCCTCGTCTGTCTGCAGAACACCTGTCAAAGCGACGATCGCGTCGTCGGCGGTGGCCTGGCGGTCGCCCTGGGCGACGTTGGCGATGCGGTAGTCGAGGGTGACGGTCCCGGTCTGCGGCACCGCGGCCTGAAGATTCGCGGTCGGGTTGGCCGCGGCGAACGTCGCGTACGAACGCTCGGTGGTGAGGGCGAGCGACGGTTCGTCGCTGGCGCTCATCGCCTTGAGATCGGGAGTTCCGTCCTCGTCGTTCATCCGCAGGGCCCGCATCGTCAGGGTGTCGATGAGCTGCTGGTGAGTCATGGAGCCGGACGACATCTCGGCGAGGGCGCCGACGACGGCGGCGTTCGACACGTCGCTTTTGGCCGGGGGATCCACGCGCAGGGCGGGGAGGGTGAGGGTCTTCGACCACGACGGCAGGTCGGGCAGGCGGTGGCCGGCGACGATCACGGGGGAGGTGCCGATCGACGGGCCGATGTCTGACCATGTGCGACCCAGGGAGTTCGACACCTGTCGGACGCGAGCGGGCGACTCGGCGACCCAGATGTCCGGTGCGTCGCTCTGCGTGAGACGTTCGTCGACGTGACTGGCCGGGACCGCTTCGACGGTGTAATCGAAGCACGAGTCCTGTTCGGCTCGGTCGGCGAGCGCGGTGACGTAGTCGCCGAGGTCGCCTTCGGCGATGACCGAGACGGCCCGGACGTCCCCGCAGTCGTTGTGCTTGGCGTCCCAGACTGCGTAGACGCCTCCGCCGAGGGATATGACGAGTGCGAGCGCAAGGCCTGCGCGCAACCCCTGTCGGGGTGCGGTGGTGTGTTGGCCCATGGGTGTCGATCTCCTCGCGAAACGTCGTGAATGCGAAGAGGCTAGCCCATGCGGGTGAGTGATCGCACATGCGTCCCGGGTTGTGGCGCATATGGAAGTACTGCGCGTGTCGGACGCTCCCCGGGCGTGTCGACGTCCCCTCAAGCGGCCACTACCTGAGCGGAGCTCGGGCAGCTACCGGTGCGTGAATCTCATCTGTACTGACAGCCGGCCCATACGCACGGAGCGGGTGAACGTGCAGCGCACAGGGTTGATCGGTCAGTCGGACGTCCCTGTCACGCCGCGCTCGTACTCCGCGCGGACATCGGTCCCGGAGACTGCCGCCACTTGGTCGGGTACGGCGAATCGCATCATCCGATCCCGCAGCGATTGTGGAAGAACGCCGCTGATCGCGATGAGCGGACTGATCTTTCCCGGCACCCACACGTGGAAGCGGCGGGTCCCGACCGCTGCGAGCACAGCGTCCGCGACGTCGTCCGGCTGCAGGAGTCCGACCGAGCCGGTCGCTGCGCCGGCGGCCAACGGGGTGTCGACGACCGTCGGCATGACGACGGTCAACGTGACGCCGCTGCGACGGAGCTCTTCCCGAACGCCGGTGAGATACCCGAGCACACCGTGTTTGGTGGCCGCGTACGTCGACATCCCGGGCGGCGCGAGGCGGGACGCGGACGATGCGATGGTGATGATCTGGCCGCTTCCGCGGGCTCGCATCATCGGAGCGGCGAGGCGCACGCCGCGGATCACGCCGAGCAGATTGACGGCGACCATCGCCTCGGATGCGGAGGCCGGCTCGTCGTCGAACGGGCCCACCCACATCACTCCCGCGTTGTTGACGAGCACGTCGATCGGCCCCAGGTCGGCGGCGACGGCGCCGAGGAAGGCGGCGAACGACTCGTCGTCGGTCACGTCGAGTCGGTATCCGCGGGCTCCGAGCACTGTCGACGCGGCTGTCGCGGCGGAGTCGGCGTCGAGGTCGCCGATCGCGACCCGAGCTCCGCGGGAAGCGAGTCGGCGGGCGGTCGCGAGACCGATCCCGCGTGCGGCGCCGGTCACGGCGATCACCAGCCCGTCGACGTCGGGCTGCTCGGGCTTCAGGAAGGGGATGCGCACTCACCCA
>JASLJL010000045.1 GCA_030152405.1 Gordonia sp. (in: high G+C Gram-positive bacteria)
GGCCGTCCTCGTCCTGCCCGGCCCGCCGCACGAGTTGCAGAAGATGTGGCCCGCCGCAGTGCGGACCGCTCCGATCGTCGCCGCGCTCGCGGGACGGGTCCTCCACGAACAGAGGACGATTCGCGCCTACGGGCTGTCCGAGCCCGACCTCGCCGTGACTCTGCACGACGCCGGGACGCAGCTGCCAGGACTGGACGACGTCGAGATCACGACGTGCATGCGCGGCGGAGAGATCGAGATCGTCAGCCGGTTCGACAGCGGCGCGGCCGACACCTACGACGCCCTGCGCGATCTCCTGGTCGATCGCCACGGCGATCGGGTGTTCTCCACCGATGCGTCGACCGTCGACGACCTCATCGTCGAACGCCTCTCCGGTCGGACGATCGCCACCGCGGAGTCGTGCACCGGCGGTCTCGTCGCCGCCCGGTTCACCGACCGGGCGGGTTCGTCGTCGTACCTGCTCGGCGGAGTGGTGTCGTACGCAAACGAGGTCAAGACCGACATCCTCGGGGTGCCCGCCGAGCTGATCGACGAACTGGGTGCTGTCAGCGAACCGGTCGCCGCCGCCATGGCCGACGGTGCGCGGCGCGTGATCGGCTCGGACATCGCCGTCTCGACGACCGGCATCGCGGGCCCCGGCGGCGCCCGACCGGGGAAGCCCGTCGGCACGGTGTGCTTCGGGCTGTCGATCGCGGGACGGGAGACGAGAACCGTCACGCGGCAGTTCCCGGGCGACCGCGAGAGCGTCCGCCGGCTGGCGACGACCGCCGCGCTGCACCTGATCGCGCGAGCACTACGCGATGCGAAGTAGCCGCCACGATCAGCCGCCACCGGAGATCCGCTCGGCGCAGTTCCTCACCATCACCACCCGGTCTCCCGATCCGACCGAACCCGACGACGGATGCCGCCCGTCGGTCGCCGCGCGCATCCGCTCGATGGGCGACGCTCGGCTCGGTGCGATCGCGCTTCTCGTCGCGACGCTCGCGGCCGTCGTGTGGGCCAACGTCTCGTACTCGAGTTACCACGACTTCTGGGCCCTCCGAGTGGGCGCGTTCGCGGGCGACGAGCATCTGGACTTCACGATGCACTCGATCGTCAACGACGCGCTCATGGCGATCTTCTTCTTCTCGGTCGGCCTGGAGGTGCGACGCGAGTTCGCCATCGGCGAGCTGACCAACGCGCGGCGCGCGCTCGTTCCCGTGGTCGCGGCGCTCGCCGGACTGGTGGTGCCCGCCGTCCTGTTCGCCGTCATCGCGTCGAGCACCGGTCACGCGGGCGCCTGGGGCGTCGTGATCTCCACCGACACCGCGTTCCTCGTCGGCGCCCTCGCCCTGATCGGTCCCTCGACCCCCGGCAGGCTCCGGGTGTTCCTGCTCGCGCTCGCCGTGGTCGACGACATCGGTGCGCTCGCGATCATCGCGGGCGTCTACACCGACGACCTGACGTGGTGGCCGCTCGTCGTCGCCGCGGTCGGGCTGGTCGGCATCTTTGCGACCCGCTATCTCCCGCAGGGCAGGCCGCTGGCCTACACGGTGCTCGCGCTGATCGTGTGGATCGCCTTCCTCCGGTCGGGTGTGCACCCGACTCTGGCCGGTGTGGCGGTCGCGATGGCGGTGCCGGTCTATCGCCCCGATCGACGGCAGGTTGAGCACGCACTCGACCTTGCGCGGTCGTTCCAGCAGTCGCCCAACACGCGGTACGCGCGGGCCGCGGCCAACAGCCTGCGGTCGTCGATCTCGGTCAACGAACGCCTTCAGCACGCGTACGCGCCGTACATCGCCTACCTCGTCCTGCCGCTGTTCGCCCTGGCCAATGCGGGAGTCCGGCTGAACGGCGAGATCCTCGCCGCTGCCATCCGGTCGCCGCTGACGTGGGGTGTGATCGTCGGCCTGGTGATCGGCAAGTTCGTCGGCGTCTTCGGTTCATCGGTGATTCTCAAGAAGCTCGGCATCGGCGAGTTCGGCCCCGGGCTCACCCTCGACCGCATCGCGGGCGGCGCGGCGCTCTGCGGCATCGGCTTCACCATCTCGCTGTTCATCATCGACCTGGCCATCGACGACGCCGCCGCGCAGAACGAGGCACGCGTCGGTGTGCTGGCCGCGTCGGTGCTGGCGTTCGCGGCGGGCGCCGTGGTGTTCCGGATCGCCGAGCGACTGCGCCCCGTCGACGACTCGTCACATGTGTTGGCCCGACCCGTCGACCCGCGTCGCGATCACATCGCGGGTCCGGTCGACGCGCCGCTCACGATGGTCGAGTACGGCGACTACCAGTGCGACTTCTGCCTGCGTGCGTCCGGCGCCATCGACGAGGTGCGGCGCGAGCTCGGCGACGAGCTCCGCTACGTGTGGCGGCACGCTCCGCTGGAGCATCATCACCCGAACGCCGTCGCGGCCGCCGAGGCGTCCGAGGCCGCGGCCCGGCAGGGCGCGTTCTTCGCGTACGGCAGGACGCTGATGGCCGATCAGGATCGCCAGCTCCCGTCGGACATCATGCGGCGCGCCGAGGATCTCGATCTCGACCTCGAGCAGTTCGAGTACGACCTCACCTCGGCGGAGGTCTCCGCCAGGGTCCGCGACGACATGCTCGACGCCGAGGCGATGGACATCACCGCCGTCCCGACGTTCTACGTCAACGGCGCCCGCCTCGTCGGCCCGCACGACGCCCAGACGTTGATCCGACAGTTGAGGGCCACCGACCCCCGCGGTCGCTGACGTCGATCAGTGCGCAGGTGCGACGTCGAGTTCGTGCTCGACGGGTTTCGGTGCCTTGACGAGCAGACCGAGCGCGACGAGCAGGACGCCGAGGACACCCGCGACCAGGAACACGGTGCGCACGCCGTCGGTCATCGCCACGTCTGCCGTGTCGCCCGCCGTCACGCCGTTCTTCGCGGTCACCGTGACAATTGTGATGAACAGCGCCGTGCCTGCGCCGCCCGCCACCTGCTGCAGCGCTCCCAGCGCCGCCGAGCCGTGCGAGTACAGCGCGGGCTTCAGCGAGCCGAGGCTCAGCGTCATCAACGGGGTGAACGTCGCCGCGAGGCCGACGCACAGGATCATGTTGGCGCCGGTGAGCAGCCAGAACGACGTGTCCGTGGTGATCGTGGTCATCAGCCA
>JASLJL010000054.1 GCA_030152405.1 Gordonia sp. (in: high G+C Gram-positive bacteria)
CTGACGCATCCGGTAAGCGTCGTCGAGCTTGGCCTCCTGGTTCGACAACGGAGTCTGCTCGTACCAGGAGTACGGGAGGACGCGGTAGCCCTGGTACACGAGTCCCTTGTCGTGCAGGCGCTTGAACGCCCACATCACCGACTCCATGAAGTCGAGATCGAGCGTCTTGTAGTCGTTGTCGAAGTCGACCCAGCGCGCCTGGCGAGTCACGTAGTCGCGCCACTCGCCGGTGTATCGAAGCACCGAGTCACGGCAGTACTCGTTGAACTTCTCGACGCCCATCGTCTCGATCTCCGACTTGTCGGTGATCCCCAACTGGCGTTCGGCCTCGAGCTCGGCGGGCAGGCCGTGCGTGTCCCAGCCGAAGCGGCGGTCGACCTTCTTGCCACGCATCGTCTGGTAGCGCGGCACGACGTCCTTGACGTAGCCGGTCAGCAGGTGACCGTAGTGCGGAAGGCCGTTGGCGAAGGGCGGCCCGTCGTAGAACACGAACTCCGGAGCGCCGTCGCGGTTGGCGATCGACGCCTTGAAGGTGTCGTCGTCGGCCCAGAAGTCGAGTACGCGCTGCTCCACGTCGGGGAACGACGGGGCTCCGCGGCCGGTGCCACCGGTCAGGTCGACGATCGGGTACACCGGCGATGCGGCGGGCTGGTCGGGGGTCGTCTCGCTCATGCGATCTCCTCGTGCCTGTGCTGAGCGGATGTCAGCGTGTCTCGGCACGGGGACGCGCAGCCGTTCTCAGGTGCGCGCGGTACCACCCCGCTTGCGCCGCATCGGATGCGACGCCTCTCGAATGGAGGCTGTGACGGGCCCGCCCGTCCGGTTCTACTGAGGCGCGGACGCCTGTTCTTCCGGAAGCTCCCCGGTGATGGCCGGATCGTCGCTGTGTCGTGTGGGAGTCTACCCGTCGCGTCGCGGGTCGGTCGACTCGGTTTCGTCGCCGTACACGAGCTTCATCGCGGGCAGCGTCGGGTCCGGGGTGTTGACGACGACGGAGTCGTCCTCGCCCTCCACGCGACGGCGACGTCCGACGTAGCCGGAGTCGGTGTTGATCTGCGGCTGGCCGCCGGTGATCGGGTCCGACGTCTCGACGGGCTGCGGGTTCTCCTCGTACGTCTGGACTGCGGGGATGCGTCCGGTCGGCGACTGCGCCGGGAACTGGCCGGTGACCGATCGGATGTAGTCGTTCGCGTCGCCGGTCTCGGTCTGCACGGGCTGCCGACCCGTGTCGTACGCCGGCTGCTGCCCGGTCGAGTACTGGGGATACTCCGGCTGGGCCTGCGCCGCGGTGTCCAGCGGCCGACCTGCCGTGTCGAACTGCCGCGTCTCCTCGACCGGCGAGCCGTGCGCGTCCGGAGAGACGATCGATCCGAGCCCGGATGCGACCGGCGCGGCCGCGGTCTCTGCGGTCGCGGGCTCCCACGACAGCGCGTCGTCGGCGGCTGCATGAGTCTCGGGAACCTGCTGCTCGGCCTCGGCGTCCTCATCGGCGAGAGGCTGGGAGCGTTCGGTCGACTCGCGGTTTCGAATGGTGAACAGCGGTTCGTCGTCGGCTCCCGACCCGCCGCGCTTGTTCGCGCGGAGCGTGTCGACGAGCAGGACGGCGAGCCCGACCACGCACACCACGATGCAGGCGATCGCGAGCGCGAAGTTCGACGTCACGAGGGCGAATACGAGTAGACCGAAACCGACGAGAGTCAGTGCCACGGCGATGGTCAGCACGAGTGGAGTCCTCTCGTCGGTTCGGTGATCGAGTGATCGGTCACGCTAGTTCTGCGAGTATCCGCTGTCGAAGCCCTGCGGCGCCTGTCCGGACTCCGCGGGAGCGGCACTGCCTCGCTGCTGCAGCTCTTCGAGCTGCGATTCGAGGTAGGTCTTCAGACGGGTCCGGTACTCGCGCTCGAACGTCTTCAGCTGTTCGATGCGGCCCTCGAGCACGCCCCGCTGCTGGTTGATCGTCGACATGATCTCGGTGTGCTTCTGCTCGGCGTCGCGCTGCAGGAAGTCGGCGCGCTCCTGCGCCTGGCGGACCTGAGCCTCGGCGCGGGTCTGCGCGTCGGCCAGCAGGGCCTCACTGCGCTGACGAGCGTCGGCGAGCGTGGCGTCGGCGTTGCTCTGCGCCTCGTTGACCATGTACTCGCTGCGCTGACGTGCGTCGGTGAGCAGTCCGTCGGCCTCGGCGCGCGCCGAGCCGGTCACGCGGTCCGCGGTGTCCTGGGCGAGCGCGAGGACGCGCGCTGCACGGCTGTGGGCCTCGTCTTCGGCGACCGGGGCCGCGGCGGGCGCCGGAGTCGGCTCGGGAGCCGCCGCCGGAGCCGGAGCTGCGAACGCCTGGGTGCGGTCGGGGCCGGAGTTGGCACGCGCTTCGGCGAGCTCGGTCTCGAGCTCACTGACACGCTGCTTGAGATCGTTGTTCTCGTCGATCAGCCGTGCAAGCTCGGCCTCGGCGAAGTCGAGGAACTGATCGACCTCGTCCTCGTTGTAACCACGCTTACCGATCGGCGGTTTGCTGAACGCCACGTTGTGCACATCAGCCGGTGTCAGCCGCATTTCCGGTCCCCTCTTACGTATCCCTCGAATCCGGTCGGATTCGAGTCCGTCGTCCTCAATCGAGTACATGCGGTCCGCGTGAGCGAACACGTCGACGCGACAGATGTTTCCATCGCAATTCCATTAATACCAGTACCACTACGTCACTAGCGTGTCATCTCGTCACACCAGGACCAAGCTTTATCCACAGCCTCGATCTGTTCGCAATACAAACTAGATCGAATCGTCACCCGCTGACGTCCGCACCCACAACTCGCCGCCGTCGACGCCGTGAACAGCGCAGATCACACGATCTCCGACGAATCGGAGCATCGCGGCGTTCGTGGTCGACAGATCCGGTTCGGCGGCTCGTCGGGCATCTTCGCTGTTCAC
>JASLJL010000088.1 GCA_030152405.1 Gordonia sp. (in: high G+C Gram-positive bacteria)
TGGTGAAGCGTGTGGTCGAGAAACAGATGACGGACGACGCTGTGCCCGGGTGGCCCGCGGCGGCGCGAGACGCGCGGCTGCATTTCGTGTCCGGCAAGGGCGGTACCGGTAAGACCACGGTCGCCGCGGCGTTGGCTTTGGCGTTGGCAGCCAAGGGGCAGCGCGTGCTGCTCGTGGAATGCGAAGAGCGGCAAGGCATCGCCCAGCTCTTCGACAGCCAGCCCCTGCCGCCGGTCGACACGCAGGTCGCCTCCCTCGAAGGCGGCGGCTCGGTGTGGGGCCTCGCCCTGCAGTTCGAGTACGCACTACTGGAGTACCTCGACATGTTCTTCAACCTGGGCTTCGCGGGCCGCGCGATCAAGCGCGTCGGCGCGATCGACTTCGTCACCACCGTGGCGCCGGGACTGCGCGACGTCGTGATCACCGGCAAGATCAAGGAACGGGTGATCGCCCTCGACAAGAAGGGCCATCGGCTCTACGACTCGATCGTCGTCGACTCGCCGCCGACCGGACGCATCGGCAACTTCCTCGACGTGACGTCCGCGATGGCCGATCTCGCCAAGACCGGCCCCATCCGAAACCAGAGCGACGGCGTCGTGCGGCTGCTCCACTCCCCCGACACCTCGGTCCACCTGTGCACGCTTCTCGAAGCGATGCCGATTCAGGAGACCATCGAAGCGATCGACGAACTCCGCGCCAAGGGGCTGCCCGTCGGGTCGGTCCTGGTGAACCGCGTGGAGCCCGCTCACCTTCCCGAGGAGCATCTCGACGAGATCGCGGAAGGCCAGATCGACGCCGCCCGCGTTCAGTCGGCGATCACCGCCGCCGGCGTGAAGCTCGACGACGCCGACCTCGCCGGACTGCTCACCGAGACGATTCAATACGCGGCCCGACTGCAGGCTCAACACGTCGCGCGGGCCGAACTCGACGACGTCGACGTCCCGCAGGTGGAACTGCCCACGGTCGAGGAGGGCATCGATCTCGGCGGCCTCTACGAATTGGCCGACGTGCTGAAGAAGGCTGGAGTCTGATGCCCGATCTGAAGATGGGTGCGGTGCTCGCCGACCCGGAGACCCGCGTCGTGATCTGCTGTGGCTCCGGCGGCGTCGGCAAGACGACCACCGCGGCCGCGATGGCCCTGCATGCTGCGGAGCAGGGCCGCAAGGTGGCGGTCCTGACCATCGACCCCGCCCGTCGCCTCGCTCAGTCGTTGGGGGTCACCGAGCTGACCAACGAGCCGCAGCCGGTCCCGGTGTCCGCGGAGTCGAAGGGCACCCTCGACGCGATGATGCTCGACATGCGGCGCACGTTCGACGACATGGTCGTGGAGCACTCGACACCCGAGCGCGCCGAGGCGATCATGAACAACGCCTTCTATCAGACCGTGGCGTCGTCGTTCTCCGGGACGCAGGAGTACATGGCGATGGAGAAGCTCGGTCGCCTGCTCGACGAGAACCGATGGGATCTCATCGTCGTCGACACCCCGCCGTCACGGAACGCTCTCGACTTCCTGGACGCACCGCAGCGGCTGAGCTCGTTCCTGTCCGGTCGACTCATGAAGATGCTCGTCGGCGGCGGCCGCGGCGTCGGTCGTGTGGTGACCGGCGCGATGAGCATGGCGATGCGGGGCATCTCGACCATCGTCGGCGGCGACATCCTGCGCGACGTGGCGATGTTCGTGCAGTCGCTCGACTCGATGTTCGGCGGATTCTCCGAACGCGCCGCCCGCACCTACGAGCTCCTCAAGCGACCCGGCACCCAGTTCGTGGTGGTGGCGGCGCCGGAACCGGACGCGCTGCGCGAGGCGTCGTTCTTCGTCGACCGACTGTCGAAGGACACGATGCCGCTGGCCGGGTTGATCGCCAACCGCACGCACCCGAACCTGACGTCGTTGTCGACGCCTGCGACTCATGCCGCACTCGAGCAGGTCGACGACGATCTGGCACGGGGCGTGCTCCAGGTGCATGTGGACCGTGCGGCCACCGCCAAGCGGGAGGTGCACCTGCTGCAGCGATTCACGTCGTCGCATCCGAGCGTGCCGATCGTCGGAGTCCCGGCGCTTCCCTTCGAGGTGGCCGACTCCGACGCGCTGCGCGCCGTCGCGGAGCAGATCGTCAGCCGAGGATGACCTCGCGACCCGCGCGTCACTGACGGCGCCGCGGCGCCAGAATGCAATCGAGCCCGGCGAACATCTCGCCGGGCTCGTCTACATCAATTCTTGTCGGGGACTGCGCCGATCCGCTGGCGGCGGCGCTGAGCGTCGAAGAACGCCGCCCACGAGGTGACCTCGGGGTGCTGGCGGAGCAGTGCGCGACGCTGACGTTCGGTCATCCCTCCCCAGACGCCGAACTCGACGCGGTTGTCGAGCGCGTCGGCGCCGCATTCCATCTGCACCGGGCAGTGCCGACAGATGGTCGCCGCCTTGCGTTGGGCGGCCCCTCGAACGAAGAGGTCGTCCGGGTTACCGCCGCGACAGCGCGCCAGCGATACCCAGGTAAGGCGTGTTTCCGAATCTCCGGAGGACAACGGCGCCAAAGTCATTGCGCGATCCCACCTTTCACAAACCCATCGACACGAGCCGACGCTCGACCCGCGCATAAGATCTCTTGCGGAGTATCACCCTGCATTTGCATGCATTGTGGGGTAGCTCACGTCCTTCACCCTATTGAGACGCCCATCGCAGCGCAAGTCGGCCCGTTCCAAACCCGGTGAAGCGCAAGTGAAGCCCAGGTCCCGCAGGTCGCTACCCGGAGGTGCTCGACAGCACACGTATCCTGGCGACCGTGCGGAAGACAACGAACTTGGCCGGCCTGGCCGTCGCCTGCGTCATGGCGGGTGTTCTGGTCGCAGGCCTGCTGTTCCCGATCGCGGGCGGGATCGGTGTCCTGACGAACCGAGCCGCCGCGACCATGGAGAACAGCTCCTCGGAACTGCTGAACGGCACGCTGCCGGAGGTCACCACCGTGACCGACGCCAACGGCAAACCGATCGCGCAGCTCTTCGATCAGTACCGCTACCAGGTCGGGTACAACGACATCTCCGAAGACATGATCCGCGCGATCATCTCTGTGGAGGACCGTCGATTCCTCGAACACGACGGCGTCGACTGGCGCGGAACCATCCGCGCTGCGCTGAAGAACTCGGCGTCCGGCGACGTCCAGCAGGGCGCGTCCACGCTCGACCAGCAG
>JASLJL010000542.1 GCA_030152405.1 Gordonia sp. (in: high G+C Gram-positive bacteria)
GCTCGGGGTGGGCTTCGATTTCCGTAGTCCAGATCGACTCGCGGGTCTTGGTGACCTCCGCCGGGTCCAGTGGCACCGGAAGCCGCCCATTAGCATCCTCGGTCGCGGACAGGTACGCGTCGAGGTCTCCTCGGTGCTTGCGCGCCAGATGGCCACAGACCCGGGCGAGCCAGTCGTTGCGCCCGCCCTCCTGCGGCGGATTCGCCAGCAGATCACCAAGTGCGCCTTCCGGGGTCTCGGTGGCCAGTCGGAGGGCACGGGGGGATTTCGGGGTGCTCTTGGCCGTTAGGTGCCTAGGGAGTTCCTGCGCGGCGTCCTCGAAGATCGCCGTCAGTTCCTCATCAGTGAGCAGGTGCTCGACCTGGTTGTTCTCGTCCCCCACCGTGTACGGCTGGTTGGTAGCCTCGTGCAGGCTGGGCGGCATGACGATGTAGGACCCCTCACCGATCCGCACGTCAATACCCAGCCCCAGCACGTCAGTTCCCGACTTCATTCGGGACACCATGGACCCCGGGGCATACCGGTAGATCAGGTGCTGGTTTCCGTTGCCGCGCCCACTGTGGTGCACGCGTGTCGCGGGGAAGGACTTCAAGACCGATCCGCCGTGGTTCACGTCGATATCGAACGCGATTCGATCTGTACCAAGGTTCGCACCGATTCCGCGTGATGGGTTGGGTCCCCACCACTTGCGGATCTGCGCGGGGTCAGTGGTGCCGTCGTGTGCACCACGCCCGCCCTGCTTCTTGCTGATGGCTGGGATCTTGGTGCCGGGACGGAGCGGGAAGACATTCCATCCGTCGTTGGCGAACTGTAGCGCGGCAGTGAGGTGGGCCAGTGCGCGCGGGGCTGATTCGGTCACGGTGAGGTCCTTCGAACGGGTGGGGGTCCCCTGCCTTGTCGGCGGGGGACCCCCTATCCTAGCATGGGTGTTGGATCAGAAGTTGTCGGCGTCGGCGGTACCCTCGTCCTCGGAGGCGAGGATCTCGTCGACCTCGACGGTGTCCGGGATCGGCACCACGCCGCGAACGTCGTTGACCTTCTCGCCCATGCGGGCACCGGACTGGATGGTACGGATGCCGATGTCCAGCATCGCAGGCTCACCGATCATCTCGTCGGTGTCGCTGTCCGGCGTGTAGCCCATGTTCTCGAAGAACGCCTTCATCTGGCCGTTGGCCATGCGGACGAACGTGTCCCACTTGTCTTGGGACTTGGGGTAGTTCGCGGGCATCTTGTTGTTCATGATGACGTTGAGTCGCAGGAACTGGCGACCGGGGAACTTCTTGCCGGTCAGGTCGTGGATCTCGTTGAACGAGCAGACCCAGGTGGACACGTGGTCCGGGTAGTTCTTGTGCTCCTCGGGGGCCACCTCGAACAGGCGGGTGAGGTACTTGCCGGGGGTGAGGTTCTCGAATCCGCCCGAGACCTGCTCGGACTTGGCGACGGACTGGGAGACCTTGGCGGGCAACTTAGGCATTTCGTGTTTCCTTACTTGGGGTGGTGTTTTGGCTGGTTGACCAGGTGGTCACTTACCGGTGCCCTGCAGGGCATCGGAGTCTTCGGTGAGGTCCCCATCGAGGTACCCCAGGACGCGCGGGAAGGTCGGCTCGTTGAGTACCTGCGGGAGCGTGCCGTAACGGTCCTTGGACCTGCGGCGTCCGGCCTGCTTGGTAACCGCGCGGTACGGCTTGCCGATCTCGTCCTTGGACCCGGCTTCGGCTTCCTTGAAGTACATCACCAGGTCCATGTATCCGAGAACGTCCTTCTGGATGCCGGGGCTGACGGCGGGTCCGTAGGTGGTCTGCCCGGTGTCCTCGTCCACGTCGCGGCGTTCCAGGGCGGTGAGGATGAGGTGGCAGGGCAGGTCGCGGAACTTGCGCAGGAGGTCTCGGAACTGCTTGGCCATGACGCCGTAGTCGTTGCGGTCCGTGTCCCACCGGACGTTTTCGTCCAGGATCTGGCCGGACTGTTCGGCGCGGGCGATGGTTCGATTGACTCGGACGTCCGAAACCTTGCCAACCAGAGCATCAGCGACGTCGGTGATGGAGTCGATGATGACCGCAAACCAGGAGTTGGGGTCGTTGATCAAGTCGGCCTTGATCTGGTAGTAGATGGCTTCGAGGTTGGCGTGGGTGATGGCGGCGTCCGGGTCGTCCGGGCTGGGCCAAACGGCGATGTTCTCGACCTTGACGCCCTGGTTCTGCAGGGCCTTGGTTTTCAGACCGCCTTCGGCGTTGATGACCAGGACTCGACCGAGGTTGGCGGCGTGGGCCGCGCTGGTGGTCTTGGACGATCCTTCTCGACCCCAGAAGATGGTCTTGACGTAGTCCTTGGTGTCGGTGAGGGCGGCAAACGAGATGCCGCCCCCGAAGGCCGGGGGAGTGGTGGGGGCGGAATTAGCAATCCGCGCGGTGTCCTCCGGGGTGGTCTTCGGTGCGAGGTTCTCGACCGGCTTCTGTTCTGTCTTCGGTGCGCGTGGCATCGTGTTTTCCTTTGTTCGTTGTGCCTGTGTGGCGTCTGCTGGACTAGCCTAGCATGGGCTTTGACCGGCTGTCAACTCGGTGGAGATGCGGGCCAGCCCGTCTCTGCAGTGAGTCAGGTAGACTCGGGTTCGAACGCTGTTCTTACCCCTGCACACTGCTAGGTGATTATTCCAAATTACTGCCGCCGCGTCGAATTTCTTAGCCCATTTGGCTATCATCTTCGACGGGTTTTCGTAGTACAGAGCCAGTTCAAACAGCCTGTCCGACGTTGGTTCTTGGGATAGGGTGTAAGCGGCCACCAAATCGCCTCTGGTGGCCCTGTTCAGTAGTACGAGGGCGCGGTCCCCATTGAACCTCGGCATGGACTGGTACCGACGATAGGGTCTGCGCCGCGACTGCATCAGTTGTGGCGGGTGAAGTCTTGTACGAACCCTGCGGATTCCAGGGCGTACACCTGGTCCACGCCCTGCCGCGTCTGCAGGTGGATTTCCTTGAAATCGCACTTCCACCCGCACTGGCGGGGGTCCGGGGATGAGTACAGCGGGAGTTCCTTGGACTTGGGCGGGTAGGCGTTGCGAGCCGCCGCCCACGCGTCCAGGGCCACCCGGGAAGTCTCTTCGTGGGACCTGTTCAGGAGAGTTCGGCGGAATCGGTCGTGCAGGGACTGGGGGGCAGACTTGCCGGTGTATCCCGGGAAGTCTGCGAGGTTGCGCTTGGTACGAGCGGCGGAATGGATCGAACCGACGATCTCGAACCCGAGTTGGCGCATTGCCCAGGTGTACAGCCCGAACTGGTCATCGATTTCGAGGTCCATCTGGTTCGGGAGGTTGGCCCCGGACTTGTGGTCCAGCACCCACAGCAGGCCGGTGAGGTTGTGGCGCAAAACCAAGTCGAGTTTGCCCTTGAGTTGGTAGCGGCTGTTACGCCCGTTGGGGTCCTTGAGCGGGATCTGGAAGGCGTACTCGACCGCGACCGGTCGCCATTCCTTGTCGATGCCGTAGAACTCGACGTGACCGGCGTACATCCAGTCGATGAGTTCGGCGTCCTCGCTGACGTATTCGCCGTCGTCCCCGAACAGGTGACGGCGAGCGCGCACCGCGCATTCCTCCAGTAGGACCGGGTCGTGATCGTCGGTGGCGCTGTTGATTCGGCCTTCGTCCCAAGCGGCCATGAGCACGCGGTAGTGGTCTTCCATGACCATGTGCCACAGGGTGCCTCGGAACAGCGCGGACCCTTCTTCCTTGGGCTTGGTCCAGCGTTCCTTGTAGGCGAGGTAGTGCTTGAGCGGGCACTGCCGGAAGGTGTCGAGTTCCGAGTAGGAAACAATGATGGGTTCCATGCTAATTAACCTTTCCAGTTTTGGGACGTGGTTTCGTCCCAGTCTTTGATTTTCAGCCAGTCGTGGTGCTGGCCGGGGTGTCCGGCGTCCAGGTCGCACCGGAGGCCGGGGCGTGTGGCCGTACAGGGGGTCTTGTGGTCAGTCATTCTTTCCCATCCCTAGGAGTTGGTAGACGAGCCAGAGGGCCAGCACGACCACGAGGATGATCAACCCGTTGGAGGTGCCGGTGTTCAGGGCGAACCTGAAGTGTGCCGCCAGGGCGACTCCGAGAGCGGTCGCGGTGGCTACCGCCAGAATGAGTTTGCGTCGGCTGGTTTTCACTTGATTTCTCCGGTCTCGTTGGGGGCTTCGTCCACGTTGAACATGACTTGCATCGTGTATTCGAATTGGTTCTTTTCGAACGATTCTTGCACCGTCAGACGGATCAATCCGTCCGGGTCTGCCATGATCATTTCTTCAAGTTTCTTGCCAGCGGCCTTGGCTAGTGGCCTGACCTGCTTGTAAGTCTGCATCGAGATCATGAACTCGGGGTCCTTGGCCTTGGCGACGGACTCTGCAGACACCACGCCCTTGTATTGCGTGATAGTTTTTCTGGTGTTCTGGGTCCGGAGTTCTTCAATCAACTCGCGAAGTTCTTCGACGTTGGATTCTGCGACTTTGGCGCGATATTCCCAGTCGGTGTTCTCGGTCATTCGGTGTCCCTTCGTGGGGTCTGTGTGTCCAGCCTACCACATACCTTGACTATGTGTCAAACACAGGTGTGCCCCGCCAGTAGACGGGGCACCCTGTTAAACTACGCCCACCAGGCGGGGGCGTGAGGCTTGTCGAACTCAAGTTCCGCCACAGCGCGGGCCACCATCCGGGCGACAATGGAATCCGGCGCAGTGCGAGGAACCGACGTGTACACCCGCGTGACCTCCTCCGAGTCCGTCTTGACGAACACCCCCGGGTGGGCTTCGACCAGGTACGGGACCACGCTCACAGACCCACTGGGGCTGTCAACGGTAATGGACGCCTGAATCCACCCCTGCGACTTCCCGAGCGCCACGGGCTGTACCCCGGCACGATTGAGGATCTCCACGTGCACCAGATACCCACTGTCCTCGTTGTCGGCGAGCGCGAGGGCCTCTCGGGGCGTCTTTGGGACCACGGGGGTCTCTTCGTCCCAGGCCGTGTGCTCCAGGGCCTCCGAAGTGGGTTCCGTGGCTTCCGGCTTGGGGGTGTTTCGCTTGCTGACCATGGTATCTCCTTCTAGTCCCACAAGGTGGGCTTGATTCGGTTTTGCAAATCTGTACTACGGTTCCTGCTCAACTGCGATTCTAGCCAGCCTAGCAGGTGATCCCGGCTGGGGCTACTGTAGGACGCCCCGGTAATTGTGCTCGTGGCCTTTTCTTGGTGTTCCCCGGCCTCTTCGATGTACCCGACGATCCGACGCCCTCGGGTGGCTTCCAAACGCCTCGGGTGTAGGCTCACGAGCCGCAGGCTAATCACGCCTTCATCCTTTGCGGCACAGCCCCCACTAGGATTTGAGTGTAGGTGTTCAGGGGTTGGTTCCCATAGGACCACCTGACCATCGTGTCCCGCACCTGTGGGCACCGTTCCTCGATGATCCTGTGGTGTAGGGCGAGGTCCGCGTACTGGCTGGGCTTGCGCTTGGTTTTTGGTGTATGGTCGAGTTCGTTAGCCAAGGCTTGGGCCTGTTTGCACAGTTCGGCCATTGGCATTTCTCGCAACTGGTTTTCGAGGGGTGTCATGCTGTGCTCCTACTGTTACAGGAGGGGGACCCCTTTCGGGGTCCCCCGGTCCTGTTAGTTGACCTCGGTCCAGTCGCCGGACCCGTCGCGCTTGGTGTTGCGGTAGATGGTGTCCTGTCCGGGGCGGGACCCGGTCGGGTAGGTCCAGCGCCCGACCTTGATCTCTCCGCCGTCCGCCTGAATCGGGCGGGCCTGGGCGGTGGGGGTCTCCATCGCGTGCCAGAACTCGTCCGGGTGCCAGCCGAAGTGGCAACCGGCGTCGGCGTTGGTGTTCACCTTGGCGCTGTAGCGGTCCCACTCCTTGTCGATCTTGCGGGACAGCGCGTTGGTGAACTTGGTCTGCAGTGCCGGGGTGGGCAGGTGGCCAATTGCGGCCTTGGTCATCTTCACCGGTCCCTCGACGTCGCCGGTCGAGCCGTTGCGGAACTCGGGGGACTCCCAAACCAGGGTCAGCAGGAACGAGACGTGCTTGGCGTCGTGGCCCGGGCGGTAGATGGCCTTGCCGGTGACCTGCTGGCCGCAGGAACCGCACTTGCAGTTTCGGGTTTCGGTGTTCTGGGCCATTTCCGGCTCCTTCGTTTTATCCCCGGGGCCTTTCCCCGGTTGATATCTCAATTCTACCACAGGTCGTGACAAGCCGTCAAGTATTGATCTCTACCAGGTTTTAGGCGCGTCCTTCGGAGGGTCCGGGAACTCCGGGTTGGGGTACCTGGTTCGCAACCCGTGAACCCCCAAGAAGTGGTACCCGTGAAGTTCGGCATCAAACGCGTGCCCATCCGGGTCCTTGCCCAAACGTTTAGCCACTGAAACCACCTTCTTGCGCTGGAGTACAGCCCGGGTGGCCGTCTTGATCGCCGCCTGCTGTTTGAAGATCTGAACCTTCTTACCAGGCCACGGCACCGGCGCGCGGCTGGCCAGATACTTAATCACCCCAATCAACTGCACAACTTCGAGATCTGACCCCACCTGCTGTTGTGCCTTGTCGGCGTACAACTGCCAGGACTCGTACACGATGGTTGCTGTACCCCCGGCCTTAAACTGGGCCTCCAGGAACAGGACGAACTCTTCCGGGTTCATCTCCGCCGCGTAGTCGCAACCCCAGCCCCCTAGGTCTGCCTCGTAGGACCACATCGCAACACCCACGTGTTCCCCGCCTGGGTCGACCGACACCATCAGTCGAGTTTGGTCAATCTGCACTCGGGCTACCATCGTAGGGCCTCGCTCCGTTCAGTAATTGCAGTACCCGCAGGTACGCAGACGCCGCTAGGCGAAGTTGCTTGTCAATTTCCTGCACTGCGTCAGCCGTCAGTTTGAGTTTTACCGCTTCTGACTCCGACAGGTCGTACACTCGTTTTACCAGTGAAACGGCGTCCCCGGCCAGGTGTTTTACCTGACCGGGGAGGGCCTTCGGTGGCAACGCCACTAGTCCCCCAGAGTCTTTCCGGGTGACTTTTTCCAACTCGCCCGGCCCGGAGGTTTAGTCTTCAACTCTTTGTCCAGCAGTTGTGCTCTGGTAGGCTCGCGGGACTTCTCCAGGGCAACCACCCTACGAGTGCAGTCCTTGCAATCGTCCGGGCTTGACTTGACCTCGTTAGTACGGGGTCCGGAGTAAGCCCACCGGCCACACAGCGAAACCGCGTCGCCCTCCTTGTAGTAATGGGCTTTCTTGGCCGCGAGGGGCCAGCCCCAGCCCTCGGAGAGCCGATTAGGTGTTGGGGTCATCAGAAGTCACCTCATCCCATTCATGCAGTTGCAGGGCACTCATGGCGTAGTCGATGGCCTCGTCCAGCGATTCACACTCCATCGCCGAACCCTCAGCGACAGGCTTGAAGTCGCCCTCGTCGTCGGCGCGCAGGATGGTGAAGTCCACCCGATACACCCCGCTCACTGCCCCTCACCGCCCAGGCCAAGGCGGGAGGTGATCTGGTCGGTGAGGTGCGAAAGATCGCCGCCGTGGCCGTCGAACTCGTCGCGGAACGCGATCAGGTTGGCGGTGCGCAGTTCGTGCGCGACCGCGAGAGTGGCGGCAGCTTGAGCGATTGCGGCATCCAAGTGTGAGTCGCCCTTGAAGGGGCGGATCGGTGCGTCAAGCATCGCCGTGGCAACGTCCACGTGCGGGTTTCCGGGGAGCGTGCTCATTTGTCCTCCTGGGTTGTGTGGGTGGTCGGGTCGGTCGCCCCCAAAGGGGGACGGTCTTGGTTGGCGAGGCAGGTGGGGCAACGGTCGTGGTGGGCGAGGTTGCTTGTCGTGTGCCAGCCGCGTTCTTCTGCCCCGTGTCTGGCTTCGCGGCTGGTGGAGTACGGCACGTCATCGAATTGGCTACACCTGCCGCAGAGGATGTACCAGACGTTGCGTTTCTGCCCGGCGACCTTGATGGAGAAGGACTCGGCGCTCATCCCTTCGCCTCCTTGAACGCGGCGATGGCGGCGGTGAGGACGGCGCGGGCGTCTTCGATACAGCCGTGGCAACCCTCGTTGAAGATTAGCCGCCGGTGGCGCATACAGACCGGCATCCTTATACCTTGGAGGCGCGAGGGGATAGTGAGCACCCGCGCGGCCGCCTCGATGACGGCATCGGTCAGGAGCGCCTTCTTGGCCGCCTTCTTGGCCACCTTGCGGTCGTGCGCGGCGATCACGGCGTCCACCGCCGCCCGGTGGTCAGGCACGGGCGCGCCCAGGTAGTGCTGTTCCGCCGTCTCCTCGGTCCTGGCGAGATCATCGGCGGCGCGGGCGGCGATACTGGCCATAGTGAGGTGTGGAGTCCGACCAGTGGTAGACATACTCACTTCCTAAGTTCGATTCGGCGGTTCAACTTGGCCAAGAATGCAGGGGAGATCTGCGCGGCAGATTCGCGCGCGGCGTCATCGTCGCCCTGGCTGGCCAGGATGGTGAGGTACTTCGAGTCGTGACCAGGCAAAAATTTGCCGCCCTTAGTCTGACCCCCACACCCGCAAGTGCAGTCTACCGGCCTGGAAGACCGGGCGGGGCGCTTCTGTCGCGGCTCGGGAGATTCTGCGTCGCCGCTGGTCGAACGAACCCGCACGGCGGCGGTTCGTTGGCGCTCCTCGCGCTGGGCCTGTGCGGCGCGCTCGCGGCTAGCGTTGATTTGCTGGATTGTGGGGTTTGCCGCCAGTTTGGCTGACACGGTGGCGGCGCAGGCGTCCCGGTCGTAGCAAAGCCAGTCCGGGCCGACCAGTTCGGGTTCCCGGGTGTTGCAGTCGGTGCACCTGCGTTGCTGGGACCGGTCGCACCCACACTGGCACAAGAAGATCTTTCCGTCGCCGTTGCGGACGCCCCCGGGGCACTGGTCGTGGTGGCCGGTTGAGCAGAACCCGCACAGCGGGTTGTCGTTGATTCGTTCTTTCACGGTAATTCCTTCTTTCCTTGTGGGTGGGTAGTGCCAGCCTAACACACCCCGTGACGGGGCGTCAAGTCTGGGCGGTTTGGGAGCGCACAGATACCGACTGATTGACGTGTCAATTAGTCAACCCGGGGTACAGGTGACCCCCGGGGTTTCCCCCCGGGGGCTTCCCGTGTCACTTGCCGAAGTGCTTGTTCAGTGCCGCGATGATCATTTCCCGGTAGGCCCCGGAGAGTTCGTCCTCGAACTGGTCCTGCAGGCGCTCGATGACCTCTTCGTAGAGGTCGAACTCCTCGTCGTCCTCGGCCAGCCCGATCAGATCGTCGGCAGTCCAGGTGGCCTGCTCCAGGATCTCCTCGATGTTCAGCATCTCGGTTCCTTCCGTATCGCCCGGGCTTTTCCCTGGCTGATACTTCAATTTTACCATACCCCATGACATACTGTCAAGCCCGGGGTTCCTGTTGGTACCCCGGGCCTGTACGTCAGTCGTTGATCTTGTACCACACCGAGTGCATGAACGCGGTGTAGACCCTGCTGTTAATACCGTTGGCGAGCCGGTCTTCCTTCACCAGTTCCAACACCAGGTGATCAACGATCCCGTTGAAGAGGTCGCTATACGGCTCCACCTCGGGGGCGACCTCGGTGCGAACCAACTTCACGACGTGGGCAATGAAGATGGTCATCGTCTCGGTGGCTTCTTCGCGGGTCATCTTGTCTCCTCGATTGGAACCTCGGGGGCCTTTCCCCCGCTGGTAATACCAGTCTACCAGATTTAGTGACAACCTGTCAAGTAGGGTTTGGGTGTTTGCCAGGCTGTCACGGCTCGTGGTAGACTGGTACCATGACAAAAGCACCAGTTTCCAACTCTGACGTTGGCGCTCGAATCGGTCTCACCGAGGGCGGCGTCTCGCGAATCCGGTCGGGCAATCGACGCCCCGCACCGGCTACCATGTACGCCATCGAACAGGCTTACGGCTGGGACAAGCACGAACAGTGGGAACTCGCCTCCTTCGGCGCTGAAACCGCCTACGCCGAGCGGTTCGAACGAGTCCTGCAGAAGGACTACGAGGACCAGCAGGCCAAGGAGGCGAACCAGCCGTGACCCGGCCACCCCTGCGAGGTCACCAGGCCCAAGCGGTCGAATGGATCAGAACCAAACGTAGGGGGTTGCTAGGGGACCCACCTGGGCTAGGCAAAACCCGCGTCGCCGTCGAGGCATTCGACGGGGCGCGGGTTCTTGTTATTGCCCCCTCCCTGGTGATCGCTGGCGGCACCTGGTCCGACGAACTGGAGAAATGGGCCAACCACCCCGAGGGCTTTACCGTGGCCCCGTACTCGATGCTCAACGCCCGCAAGCCCACAGGCAAGGGTAACGGCACTGCCCCGGTCCGCGCCCTGCGCGAAGAGTTCCGGGGACACTGGGACGCAGTAGTCGTGGACGAAGCTCACTACACCAAGGGTCGCAAGACCTCCTGGACTTGGGCCGTACAGCAACTGGCCAAGAACTCGGACTACATGTTGGAGATGACCGGAACCCCAGTACCCAATTGGGCGCACGAGATCTTCACCATCCTGCAGGCTGTGTTCCCCGAGCGCGCCAAGCCCGGTAAAGACCTAGGGTCCTACTGGCGTTGGGTGGAAGACTGGTTCCAGATCCTCCCCAACTACCAGGCCCGGTCCGAGCACGCGAAGACCATCGGCGGACTCAAACTGTGTACTCCGATCTGTGCTACGCGCCCTTCCTGGGACCCGTGCGAGCACTACCGCCAGTTCATGGACTTCAACCTAGAAGATCGGTTCCTACGCCGCCGCCGTGAGGACTGTTTGGACCTGCCGCCCGTCACGAACCAGATCGTGCATACGCCAATGGATCGGGAACAGCGCAGGATCTACAAGGAACTGCGCGAGGACTTCATGGCTGACATCGATGGCCAGGAGTATGTTACCTGGACTACCGGTTCCCGGTCAGTGGCCCTGGACCGGGTGACGGCGTCGCAGTGGCTCTTGCAGGACCCAGAGACGCGACCGGCTGTCCCGCGTGGTGGCAAGTTCGAACAGTTGCGATTCGACCTGGAGTCCCGTGAGCGTCCCACCGTGGTGTTTGCGCACTACCGAGACACGGTCGAGGCGTGTGCCGCCGTGGCGCGTGACCTAGGCGCGCGGGTTGGGTTTGTGCATGGTGGTGTGCCTCGTGCGCTCGCCGGGGAGACGGTGCGCAAGTTCAAGCGCGGTGAACTCGATGTTCTGGTGGGTTCCCTGGAGACGATGGCCGAGGGCCTGCAATTGACGGTAGCCGACATGCTCATCATGTTCGAGACCTCCTTCAAGCCTAGCCGCAACGAGCAGGCACGAATGCGCGTGGACCGGATGGGACAGACCAGGCCAGTCACCATTCGGGAGTACGTAACCCCGGACAGCGTGGACTCTCGCAAGCGTATCTTGCTGGCGGAAAAGACCGATCAGCAGGCGCGTCTGATGAGTGCTCGCGATTTCTCACAGATGCTGTAATTGACAGCCTGTCACGGTATGTGATAGGCTGGTTCTACACTGGATCACCCGATCCCGAACAACAAGGAGACACAATGTCTGCGCAAATCCTCAACGACATCAAGCCCGGCCTCCGCTTCCTGGCCGACACCATCGAGCACTCGGTCGAGCACGACGAGGACCTCGAAGCCGGTCTCCTGGCGGCAGGCTCCGCCATGGTGAAGGCGTCCATCTGCCTGCTGGCCAAGGCCGCTACCGACGAAAACGAGGAGGCGGTCGAGAAGGTCGTTAACGACCTGAACGCCTCGCTTCGATTTGGCCTGCTGGCCGCGCTCCTGCATGGTAGCAACGGCCTCCCCGAGCAGTTCCGAACCGCCGCCTACGTGACGGAACTGCGCCAGATCGCGGACAGCATCGACACGTTGGTCCTTGTCACCAACTGACGCAACACACGGGCGGGGGTTCCTTGGGGGACCCCCGCCCACCTGTAGGAGGACGGGCGTGAAACGCAAAGAAGAACCTACGATTGTTAAACCTGGTGAGCGCTCGCCGTCTGGGCGTCTGTTGGCCCCGTGTGGTACCGAGGGCGGGTACTCCAGGCATACCAAGAATGGCGAGTTTGCTGACGGCGCCTGTCGGGTGGCCCACGCCGAATACCAGGCACAACGACTTGGCAACACATACACAGGTCAACGCAAAGCAACTAACGAAACCCGAGAATACGGACATGGGACAGTCCAAAGGTATTGGCGTCACACTGCTAAACAAGAAGTACCCTGCGACCCGTGCCTAGAGGCAAACAGAGAATATCGTAGAAACAGGAGAAACCAAAGTGGTAATTGACTTCGAGATCATAGCACCGGTGATCGCTACGGCCATCGTGTGCTGGCTGTACATGATGTTTGGTAAGCGGATTTCGGCTGTCATCCGTGGGGTGGCCGGTGTGCTGTTCCGAGTGTCGAAGCCCCACGCCCCGGAGGCCACAGAGAACGCCTTCTTGGACTTCAAGCAGGCCCGGGACGAGGAACGTGCCCTGTACGTGCGCGAGTGGAACGACGAGGTCAAGAGGGTACTCACGGGGGCAGACTGTACAGACGGTCAGAAGGGGGAAGCCCTGCGTTCCCTGTGCGGCGGCGCGGTGGACCTACAATACAACCACCCGTGGGAAGTAATGCGCCGTGAAGAGGCCCGCATCAGGCGTGAACAGGAGAGTAGGGAGCGTGTGGCCAAGATCGACCAGGGGATCAAAGACGCGGCATTGCGTAAGGCGCGACGGGAGGGCCTGACCGAGACTACCTACACGACGTGGAATGGGGATGTCGTACGCGTAGACATAGCCCCCGACTGACTGTCAGTCAGCCCCGCCCCAGACCCCGCCCTCGGTGCTCCTCGTGTAACCGGTGGTGGGGTCTTGGCATGTCTGGAGTGTAACCGGTGGGGGTGGTTACACAGGCTCCGGTTACACTGCCGGGGGTTCTGGTGGTCACTGCAGGCAATTGTCATAGTTCGATGCAGGTCACTGATGGGAGTGTCTCTCTGGCCCGTCGGGACGGGCGTAACCGGTTAGGTAACCGCCTTGTAACCGCCATGTAACCGCATAACGGTTACAAACTAGAACCCCCCAAAAAACCCCGTCATTACGCGTAAAAAACTAATACAATAAATAATATAATATATATATGTAACCGCTCCTGGACCTACACGACCCTTGCGTGCGCGCGCGTGCGCTCTCGCGTGCATACGCTTGAGTGCGCGCACACACCCGTGACCCCCGCATATCGGACAGCGGTTACACGCCTCCTTGACTGGCCGTCAAACCTAGTGGTAGGCTGGGGACACCTGATCTAGGAGGAACTATGCTGAAACCGTCCGACCTGCTCGACATGGCCCTGGCTGGGGTGATCCCACAGGGCAACGTGAGCCTGGATACCGAGACCTCGGGCCTGTTCGTGGATGACGGCGCGCGAGTAGCCACGGTCTCTATCGCCTGGGAAGACCCGGAAGGTACCTGGGAGAGCCTCGTGAGCACCGAGATGTGTGACTGGGGGTCCCAGACCTACGGACTCGAAGAAGTGGGTCTCGGAGCGCTGGAAGAGTCCATCCAAGTCAACGTGGTGTCGTTCGCCTGGCCGTTCGATCAGGGCCTGTCCTATGCGGGCAAGCCGGAGGATAACGGGCAGGGGTCCCTGATCCCGGACGCCGAAAACCTGGACTACAACGCGTACACGGCCCTGCTGGCCTGGCTACGGCTCATCGGAGACCAGCGCGGCCCATTCCTGGACTTCCACCACTTCAAGTTCGACGCGTGGATCATGAGTGCGGGCCTGCGAACCGAGAAGGGCACCGGTATCGACCTGGAACCCTGGGTCGCCTGGGACACCCAGAACGTGGCAAACCTGCTGTGGTCCTACACCGGCACCACCTCGCTCAAGCCCACCACCCAGCGAATCTGGCACGACAACGCGGATGACGAACAGCAGAAGGTCAAAGATTACCTGCGCAAGTCCAAGTTGCCTACCGGTCGTTGGGATCTGATGCCCTGGTCGATCATCGGCAAGTATGCCGACAAGGACGCCCGCCTCACCACCCGCCTACGAATCCACCAACAGTTGATCGTCGAGCGCAAAGCGGACGGGAACTGGCTCAACGGGGTCAACGGCAGGATGACCCTGCAGGAAGCCATCGACCGCAGGTTGGACACCTCGCGGATGCTGTACCGGCTGGAGCGTCGCGGATTGCCCTTCGCGGCAGACCAGGTGGGGGACATCGCCCGAGAGTTGAAACGACGCACGGACAAACTCACCAAGGAACTGCCCTTCCACCCGGCTACCCTGCCTGCCGCCAAGCACTACTGGTTCGGGACTGGTACGAACCGGCAAGGTGTTGAAGGGCTGGGCCTGGAACCGGTCGCACTGACCGAGACCGGCGAGCCGCAGTTGAACGCGTACGTAGTGCAGAAGTTGGCCGCGCGTGGGGTACCAGCGATTGAGACCTGGCGCAACCTGCAGAAGGCCAAGACGGCAAACGACCGTTGGTACACCGGCTGGGGTAGCATGCTGGGGGATGACGGTAGGTTGCGCGGGTCGGTGCGGCAGAACGGCACCGTGTCCGGCAGGTTCAGCATCGAGCGGGTGCAGTTGCAGGCCATCCCACACGATTTCCGTCTCGGTGGCTTCTCGGTGCTGGACGGACTGCCCACGCCGCGCGGCCTGATCGGTGCGGGGGTGCCCCACGGGTACCGGCTGTGGGAACTGGACTTGGCAAACGCTGAACTTCGGGTGGCGGCACTGATGGCCGGGTGTGAGCGCATGCTCACCCTGATTGGTGAAGGCGCAGACCTGCATGGCGACGCCGCCGAACAGTTGTTTGACATCCACCCGGACAATCCGGCATGGGGACGAATGCGAGGGGTTGCCAAGCGGGCGAACTTCTCGCTGATCTTCGGGGTCGGCTGGGAGAAACTGCAGGCTGACATCGACTCACAAACTGGCGTGGTGCTGTCGGACGCCGAAGCCCAGCAGTTGGTTCACGACTGGAATGGGTTGTACCCCGAGTACAAGCGGGCGATTAACAAGACCAGCGCGGTGCTCAAGGGTCGGCAGATGAAGCACGGCAAAGCATGGATTCAACTTGCCAACGGCGAGCGCAGATGGTTTGGCGGCACCGAGGAAACCCACAAGGGGTTCAACCAGCGGGTGCAGCCCAGCCTGGCACAGTTCGGTAATGACTGGTGGCTGTCCTCGGACCGGCTGATCGATCAGGAGTTGGCCGACGCCGGGTACGCCAGCGAGGTTGCAGAAACTGGCCTGGTGATGTTGATTCACGACTCCATGGTGTTGCTGTTGCCCACCAAGGACGGACTCGACGAGAAGATCGTGAAGCAGGTGCAGGAAGACGGCGTGCGACTGTGGGGGAAGACCTTCCCGGGCGTGCCGGGTGGGGTCGACGCGAAGGTCTGGGGAGGCGGGGACTGATGGTATCCATCGAGAACGGCGGGATTCACGAAGTGCATGTCCTGATCGTTAGCAGAGGGGGTGCAACGGTACTCATGAAGATGACGGGAGCAGACATGCAGGTGACTCTGGAAACGGAGCACCTGGACCCGCACAACAGGCCTTGGATAACGAACCAGAGACTGACTGTTGATAACGTCGACTTCACACAGCAGGCGCACATGCCTGCGCCGGTAGCACTCCCGCTACCACCGATCTCCCTGCTTGACACTACGTCAAACCCAGTGGTAGACTAGCCAAGTACACACCCAATCTCACAAGGAGAAACCATGAAAACCCTTAGCGTGATCGTCGGCACCCAGTTCGGTTCCGAAGGCAAGGGACACATCACCCACCAAGCCATCCGGGGCCTGCTCAACTACAACGAGATCGAACCCGGCAAGCACCACGTGTTCAGCGTCCGCGTCGGCGGACCCAACGCCGGACACTGCGTCATCGACCCCAAGACCGGCCACAAGTACGCCTTCCGTACCGTGCCCGTTGGTGCCATCTACGACCAGACCCGCCAGTACATCGCCCCCGGCTCCGAAGTCGACCTCGACGTCCTGGAGAACGAGGTCCGCGAACTGCTGGCCCAAGGACACCACCCCCACATCATGATCGACGGTGCCGCGACCTGGCTCACCCCCGAGCACATCCAGCAGGAGAAGGACAGCGACCTCAACGCCCGCACCGGATCCACCGCCAAGGGTATCGGAGCGGCCCGAGCCGAACGCATCTGGCGCAAAGCCCTCACCGTCGAGCAGGCATTCAAGCAGAACCAGGAGTTCCGCGAGCGGTTCAGCACCCTCGCAATCGAGATCGCCGAGGCCAACCCCGAGGACGGATACCTGATGATCTGGGGTACCGAGAACGAGCCGTTCTTCAAGAACATCTTCGACTCCGTCCACGAGGACCGAGCGCACCTGCACGTGGTCATCGAGGGTACCCAGGGCTACGGGCTGGGTATGCACGGGGTGCACTACCCCCAGGCGACCAGCAACGACACCCGCGCCATCGACTTCATGGCCATGGCCGGAACCAACCCCTGGCAGTTCGACCGGCTCGCCATCGTCGGTGCCACCCGCACCAACCCCATCCGTGTGGCTGGCAACTCCGGCCCGCTCAAGGGCGAAAGCACCTGGGAGGACCTGGGGCAGGAGTCCGAGCGCACCACCGTCACCCAGAAGATCCGCCGCGTGGGTGAGTGGGACGGCGCCCTCGTGGCCCGTGCCGTGGCAGACGGCGGCGTCAACAGCATCGCGCTCACCATGGTCGACAAGATCATCCCCGAGGTGCGAGACATGGACGGCACCTACCACTTCGACCGGCTCCCGCTCGAAGTGCAGGACCTGATCAACCAGGTCGAAGCCGACGCCAACTGCCCGGTGGACATGTTCACCACCTCCGAGCACACCGCAGTGCGGGTGACCCGATGAGCAACCGCCGATACACCGCCCGCGTCGAGATCTATCGTACCGAGGTCGTGGAGGTGCCCTCCGACCGGCACACCCGGGGCGGCGAGGTGCGCACTACTGCACCGCAGGAGCGGCAGACCGAGATCTCCAAGTTCACGATCCACGCCGAAACCGAAGCGGACCTGGCGCGCAAGATCAAGTCCATGACCGACATCGACCTGACCGAAGGGAAGTAGATGTGGACAACGTACACACCGTGTTTGTTGACTGCCTGACCAGGGACCATGTGTACAAAACCGTGGTCATGGAGTCCGGGAATCAGTACCAGGTCGTGGGAATTACCCATACCGTAAACTCGGTAAATGTGGAGGTGAAGCCGTTCCCCGGACCAGGAGCCAAAAGTACCTTCACGTACGCACCCGGCAACACCATCGATTTTGTTAATCTCGTAAACACCGAGTATGTTCGGACTAAGGTCTTGGGTGGTGTCAGCACAGACTTCCGGCCAGAGTTGGAAACCATGTTTGAGCGGTGGCTCGACTACATCAAAAACGGGGGAGAATAACCGTGGACAACGACATCGAGTGGGCCGAGCAGATGGCCAAGACCCACTACGAAACCGCCATCAAGCAACTGCTGAACTGGTGGAAGATCCAGTCCGAAGAGGAATCCACCCGCACGGTGCCCAAGGCCGTGGAGTACGGGCA
>JASLJL010000206.1 GCA_030152405.1 Gordonia sp. (in: high G+C Gram-positive bacteria)
CTCTCGCGACGCGACCTCGACGTCGGATCCGAACAGACCCAGCGTGCGAAGTGCTTCCCTGGATCGGACGAGGGGTCGTGCGAGCACGACCTCTCGTCCGATCCCGGGAAGCGCTTCGCACGCTGGGCCTGTTCGGATCCGACGTCGAGGTCGCGTCGCGAGAGCTTCGCCTGGTGACGGCCCAGCTCGGGGTCGATCTCTCCGCACCGGACGCCGACCGCTACCGCAGGGCCGCCTGACACCATCCTGTCGGGGCTCGACTGTGAAAGGCCGCGGACTCCGATCCACGGCGCGATCATCCGCGCTCAGATGAGCCGTAGTCGGTGCCACGTCGGCCCGAAAAGGCTATGACGTCGGACGACACCGTTTCGAGGCATTCGCGAGGGCTTTGCGGACGACTGCCTGACGTCGACGTCGTCGCGTGTTCGCGATGAGGCGAGGCTGCGCTATTCTTCACTCGCTGCCATAAGGCACGCCTTGCCTCACGAAAGCTGTCTACCCATGATCACTCTGGCCGCCACCGCCGGACCCTCGGTCGCCACGCAGATGTTCGGCAGCGGCCTGATCGGCGTCCGAGAAGGCCTCGAGTCGGGCATCGTCGTGATGATCCTGATCGCCTTCGCCGTGAAGTCCGGTCGGCGCGATGCGCTCAAGTGGATTTGGCTCGGAGTGGCCGCCGCTCTGGCACTCATGATCGGCACCTTCCTGATCATCCAGTTCGGCACCTCCACCATGTCGTCGCTGGCCGCAGAGCTGATCGCGGGTCTCGCATCCCTGTTCGCCGTGGTGATCGTGACGTTCATGGTGTTGTGGATGCGCAAGGCGTCGGCGAGCATCTCCGGCGAGCTCAAGTCCGGGCTCGAGACCGCGATGGGTGCAGGTGGCGCCGCCATCACCGGCCTCGCCTTCCTCGCCGTCGGACGTGAGGGCTTCGAGACCGCGCTTCTCATGGTGGGTTACGCCGAGAGCGGCGACAGCGGACCGTGGCCGCTCATCGGGCTGCTGCTGGGCGTACTCGTCGCCGTCGGCTTGACGTTCTTGCTCTACCGCGGCGCGATCCGCATCGACTTCGGCCGGTTCTTCTTCTACACCGGACTGTTCCTCATCGTGGTGGCGGCGGGCATCGCGTCGTACGGCGTGCACGCCCTCCAGGTGTACGGCTGGCTCCCGGGACTTCACAACGTCGCGTTCGACATCACGTCGTCGTACGACCAGAGCGCCTGGTACGGAGAGGTCCTCCAGGGCATCTTCAACTTCCGGCCCGAGCCCACGTGGCTGCAGGTGATCGTGTGGGTCGGCTACATCGTTATCGTCGGCACCGCCTTCATTCTCCGCGGCGGCAAACCCACTCCCCGACCCGCCGCTGACGATCCGGCTGTTCGCGACGACGAGAGCGTCGCGTCCTGAACTTCGATCTGCCCCGAGTTAGACCCTTTGAAAGGAAGCCGTTCATGGCCATCTCGTCCACCTTCTCCCGCGGTCTGCGGACCGCGACGATCGTCGGTCTAGCTGCCGCCACTCCGATCGCTCTCGCCGCATGCGAAGCGAAGTCGGACAGCGAAGGCGCCATCACCGTCACCTCGACCGATGACGCCTGCACCCTCTCGACCAGCGACGCCCAGACCGGCGCGGTGAACTTCGAGATCAAGAACTCGGGCGGCAAGGTCACCGAGTTCTACGTGTACGGCCAGAACAACCGTGTCCTCGGCGAGGTCGAGAACATCGGCCCCGGCCTCACCGGCAAGCTCAATGTCGAGATCGTCGACCCCGGCACGTACACCGTGGCGTGCAAGCCAGGCATGGTCGGCAGCGGCATCCGCGAGGACCTGAAGGTGACCGGCGACAAGAAGGAGAAGAGCGAAGGCCCGGCCGACGTCGAAGCCGCCAAGGGCCGGTACCTCGAGTACGTCCAAGGTCAGGTCGACGCTCTCGTGTCGCAGACCGAGACCTTCGTGAACGCGGTGAAGTCCGGCGACCTCGACACCGCGCGCAACACCTTCGGTCAGGTCCGCACGTCCTGGGAGCGTGTGGAGCCGGTCGCCGAGAGCTTCCCCGACCTCGATCCGATGATCGACATGCGATGGGACGACACCGAGGACGGCAAGGTCGAGTTCACCGGCTTCCACCGCATCGAGCGTTTCTTGTTCCCGCCGAAGGCTGACGAGATCGGTGAGGCCGGCGGGCAGATCTCGCCCGCCGACGCGGCCGACGCGAAGGTGAAGGACACCAAGGCGAACATCGACAAGATCGCCGACGGGCTGCTGACGAACGTGAAGACGCTCCAGACCGAGATCAACAAGCCCGACTTCGTCTTCGAGACGCAGAGCTTCGTCAAGGGACCCCAGGCGCTGGTCGACGAGATCGCCGCGACCAAGGTCGGCGGCGAGGAAGACCGCTACAGCCACACCGACCTGTGGGACTTCGCCGCCAACATCGACGGTGCCGAGACCCTGATCGCCGAGATGCAGCCGATGATCTCCAAGACCAGCCCCGAGCTGATGAACAAGATCACCGCGCAGTTCGAGGCCATCCGCACCGCGATCAACCCACTGCGCGAGGGCGACGGCTACCGCTCGTACGACAAGGTCGACGAGGAGACCCGTCGCGACCTGTCCGACCAGATCGACGCACTGTCGGCAAGCCTCTCGCAGGTGCCCGGCATCGTCCTCCAGAAGTAATGGCTGACGGGGAGAGCGTGCAGAGCAGCCGGTTCTCGCGTCGCGCCGTGCTCGGCGCGGCCGGCGCGGGAATCGTCGCAGGCGGCGCGGTCGGAGCGTTCGGCGGCTACGCCGCGTCGTCCGACGCCGCCGAGTCGGCGTCGGACCAGACGGTGCCGTTCCGCGGCGACCGCCGGGCCGGCATCGTCACCGCGGCACAGGATCGGCTGCATTTCGCGGCGTTCGACGTGATCACTGATTCGCGTGACGAGCTCATCGACATGCTGAAGAAGTGGACCGCCGCATCCGAGCGGATGACACGCGGCGAGGAGACCGAGGAGAACGGCGCCCTCGGACTCGGCGAATACCATCCACCCGCCGACACCGGCGAAGCTCTCGGGCTCTCCCCCGCCCATCTCACGTTGACCATCGGCTTCGGCCCCGGCCTGTTCGGTCCGAGCGCGTCGGACCCGAACCGCAAGGACCGCTTCGGCATCGCCGGCCGCAAGCCGGCCGCCCTCGCGGACCTCCCGTCGTTCGCGAAGGAGAAGATCGAACCCTCGCGCTCGTTCGGCGACATCTGCATCCAGGCGTGCGCCGACGATCCGCAGGTCGCCGTTCACGCCATCCGCAACCTGGCGCGCATCGGCGTCGGGGTGGTCTCGGTCCGGTGGTCCCAGCTCGGCTTCGGCCGCACGTCTGCGACGACCCGGAATCAGGACACTCCCCGCAACATGTTCGGGTTCAAGGACGGAACCGCGAACATCCGCGCCGAAGACACCGACACCCTCGACAAGTGGGTGTGGGTCGGCCGCGAGGACAATCCCCCGGCCGCCCAGTGGATGACGGGCGGCACCTACCTCGTCGCGCGCCGTATCCGCATGGACATCGAACCGTGGGACCGCGCGAATCTCCTCGAGCAGGAGAACATCGTCGGCCGCACGAAGGGTTCGGGCGCTCCGCTCGGCAAGGACGACGAATTCGACGAGCCCGATTTCCAGATCACCTCGTACGGCGCACCGCTGATACCGAAGACGTCGCACGTGCGGCTGGCTCATCCGACGCAGAACAACGGCGTCGAGATCCTGCGTCGCGGCTACAACTTCACCGACGGCACGGACGGATTCGGCCACCTCGACGCCGGCTTGTTCTTCATCGCGTTCAACCGCGACTCGTTCAAGCAGTTCGTCCCGATGCAGCACCAGCTGTCACGCAAGGACGCGATGACCGAGTACCTGATCCCGAACGCCTCCGCGCTGTTCGCGATCCCGCCCGGGCTCGAAGAGGGCGAGTGGTGGGGTCAGCACCTCTTCACCTGAGCGGCCACCACCGGCCATCAGCCGCCGCAGTCCTCCCGCGGCTCGCACTCTCTGACCACGAGGGACGAGCAGTCTGAAACGGGTTCGCCTGGACTGCGGCGCGCTATCGAATTGTCAAAGAACCGCCGCCGCCGGTTCAACCGGTGACACGAACTATGTTATAGATCACCCCTGACAAAACATGCGTTCGATTCCCGCGGATGCCGGACACACAGGCGCCGCGTCTGAATGAAGCCGTCCGTGGCGTGCAGGAAAGTGGAATTATCAGTCGATGACTGCACGCACCACGCACCCGCGTTGGGCTTCTCGCCTCCGCGCGGTGGTGGCCTCCCTGTTGATCGTTGTCGGCCTCGCGCTCGCGCCCGTGGCCGTGGTCGGCTCGTGGGCACGTACCCACCTCGTCGACACAGACCGGTTCGTCTCCACTTTCGCTCCGCTGGCCGACGATCCCGCGATTCAGAACTTCGTCGCTGATCAGATCGTCGAACGTGTGGAGACTCAGGTCGACTTCACCGGCTTCGTCGACCGCAGTTTCGCGGACCTGGCGAGCGCCGCGCCTACATCTGCTGCACAGGCTGCGCTCGACGCGCTCCGCGGCCCCGCTATCGCGGGAATCCACGCGCTGCTCTCGACCACCGCCGACCGCGCGGTGCACAGCAATGCCTTCTCGGACTTGTGGGAGCGAAGTCTGCGCCTGAGCCACTCGACGATCACGGCCGTTCTCGACGGAGAAGGAGATCGTCGACTGCAGGTGTCGGACGACGGCACCCTGACTCTTCAGATCGACCCGATCCTGCAGGCGGTGAAAGCGTCACTGATCGACAGCGGATTGACCTTCCTGGAGCGCGTCGACGTGCACGCAGAGCCTGTGACGATCATCCAGTCCGACAAAGTCGCCACCGCCCGCGCAGTGTACCGGCTCGCCGACACCGGCGGCTTCTGGCTGCCATGGGTGTCGCTGGCTCTCATCGTGCTCGGAGTGCTGGCAGCGCGCCGCCGTCGTCGGGCGGCGATGGTGACCGCTGTCGTCTTCACCGTGCTGTTCATCGCTCTAGCGCTGGGTGTGAACGTCGGCCACCACCTGTTCGTCGGCGCCGTCAGTCCCGAGCCCGTCCCCGCGGACACTGCCGGCGCGCTCTACGACCAGGTGACCGCACTGGCGTCGTCGACGATCCGCGTGTTGGCATTACTCGGCGCGATCGTCGCCTTCGCGGCGTGGCTCCACGGCGCATCCCGTCCGGCGACCGCGATCAGGTCCGTCGTCGGCGCCGGATTCGCGCGGGTGCGCAGTGCGCTCGACCGGAACGGCGGAGACACCGGAGCCTTCGGGCGGGTGGTCGACAGGTTCCGATCGCTGATCCTGGGTGCCGCGACCGTGCTCGGACTCATTGTCCTCCTCGCCTTCCGTCCGGTGACCCTCAACTCGGTGGCGTGGCTGATCGTCGTTCTCGGGCTACTGGTCGTCGGGGTCGAGCTGGTTCGCCGACCGTCACTCGACGAAGTCGAATGACCTCACCTTGTCGGCGTGGATCATCACGATCGTGGCACCGTCTTCCGTGCTGTTCTCCGCATACTGCGCGCCAACTTCCGGCCCGAGGTAGCGGACCGCAAGACGCTGCAGAACCGCGATGTCCGGGGGCATGAAGGTCACTCGTCCCTCGATGCTGACGTAGGCATACCCGTCGGTTTCCTGTTGGACGGTAAACGTCGCGCGCCCGGCTTTCCGGAGAAGCTTGGCCTTGAGTGAGTTCTCGTCCATCCAGACGAAGACGTCGCCGACCTCGTCGACGTCGTACCAGATCGGCAGCGCGAGAGGCGGATTCGACTTCCGCTCCACCGCAAGCACACCGACGTGGACATCTCGCAGGAACTCCTCGGCGTGCTGCTTCGTCATCTCTGGCATCGGCATCCCTTCGACGTAGGTGTTCCTCGATCATCACCACAGATCGACGCTCGCGTCCACTGATCGGGAAGATACTTCGACAGTCGAGCCGACCTTCCGCGGCGGCTGCCACGTCTCGACTCCGCCCGACGACCGAGGTCATGCCACACTCGATCGAGAGCGCGCCCTACCCGCTCACTCCCCCTCCGCCACGCTCCACTTCTCAACGACGACGACAGCCGGCACGTCCGAAACCCTGACTGCCTTGACCTTCTTCGGCTTATTTCCGGCGACGATGGGATCTTCATCGAGGGCGACGTCTTCGTACTCGACGTCGTCGTCATCCGAGTCGACAACGACGACTGGGATCTCACCG
>JASLJL010000238.1 GCA_030152405.1 Gordonia sp. (in: high G+C Gram-positive bacteria)
CGGCGTGCTTGGCGGCGAGCGCCAGCATCTTCGGACCGCCACCGCCGACGGCGATCGGCGGGCGGGGCCCCTGACGAGGGCGAGGAGTCCCCTGGAGGCCGTTGATCTGGTAGAACTCGCCGTCGAAGTCGACGGTCTCACCGCGCATCAGACGGTCCAGGATGGTCAGCGACTCGTCGAGCTTGCGAATGCGCTCGGCGGGGGTGCCGAACTCGAGGCCGGCCTTGTCGAACTCTTCTTTCATCCAGCCGGAGCCGATGCCCAGCTCGAGGCGTCCCTTCGACAGGACGTCGATGGTGGTCGCCTCCTTCGCGAGAATCGCGGGATGGCGGAAGCCGTTGGCGAGCACCGACGTCGCGAGCCGGATCGTGTCCGTCGCCTGCGAGAGCGCGCCGAGCGCCGCGAGCGGCCCGACCTGGTTGCCCAGATGGTCCGGGATGGCGAACGTGTCGTACCCGTACTCCTCGGCGGTCTGCGCGAGCTTCACGAACTTGCGGGCGCCGCCCTCGTCCTTGTTGCCTTCGCCTCCGGCGCCGAAACGGAACTTACGCAGCCCGTCGGCGTCGTGCGTCGACGAGTCCGGTGTGGTCACGTACGCCTCTCCTCGCTCAGATCATGCCGCCGACGTCCGTCGGGGCCTCAACCCGAGCAGGTTACCGCAGGCACGCCGCCGATTCCCAACCACGCGGATGCCCGTTGCGCAGCGATCGCCCCGTTATCCGTTATCGCGTTCCTCTGATCAGATCACCGGACCAGTCGACCATCCACTCGGTGGCGGTCTTCCCCTGGTACTTCCAATACTTGGACGTGGCGTACATCGCATGGATCGGGTTGTTCACCGAGTTCGCGAGATCGCCGATCGCCTTGAGCGGATTCGTGGCGGTCGGCGCGTCGCAGATCAGGTCTCCGCGGGCACAGATCGAGTACGTCCGGTCGGTCAGCGTGCCGAAGCCGCCTGCGCGCGCGCCGGTCATCGTCGTGCCGGGGACGAGGCTGCCGAAGCCGCCGAGCGACACCTCCGCACCGACTCCGTCCGGGCTCGGCCCGACGTCGTTCTGCTCACCCGACTGGCGACGTCCGTCGGCGATGAGTCCGACGCCGAGGACCAGATCCTGGTCTTGAGCCGACAGCGGGCCGCGGCCGTTGCCGATGTCCGACGCGATGTCGCCGGCGATCACCGCGCCCTGCGAGAAGCCCATGATCACGTACTTCGTCAGCGGGCAGTGTTCGTGGACCGCTTTGATCTTGGCGACGGCCCGACGCTTGCCTTGCGCACGCGAATCGTCGTACGTGGCCTGACGGTCCGCGAGGTTGGCCGGATTACGGAATCGCGCCTTGTACGGAAGCGTGTACACGTCGGCGTCCTGCTCACCGAACTGGTCGCGAAGCGCGGTGCTGACCTTCAACATCAGCGACCGCTTGTTGGCGGTCGGGTGATACGGATCGTCGTCGGCCTTCGACTCCCAGGTGCCGGGTATGACGAGCGCGAAGACGTTCGAGCAGTCGGCGGGCTGGGTGGTCGGCCGTTTGGTGGTGCTGACCGGCGGGGCCGACGTGGGTCCGCCCGGCGGTGCCGGCGTCGGCTTGAGCCAGGTGAAGATCAGCGCGCCGATGAGGATCAGCGCGATGAGACCGAGCAGACCGACGAGAAGTACGAACTTGCCGAGCCTGCGGCGCGGCTTGCGTGAGGCGTTCACCCGGTCAGCAGAGGTTGGCGTCGGCCGCGGCGATCACCTTGTCGGCCTTGTTCCCCGCGTCCGCCTCGCTCTTCGACATCGGACCGATCGCAGCGCGCATGTACGCCTTGATCATCGTCGGGTCAGTCTTCTGCGACCGCTGCGAGCACACGTAGGCGCCCATGGTCAGTGCGACGTTGTTGTCGGTGTCGCCCATGAACGACACGTTCTGTCGCTTGAGGTCGGCGAGGTACGCCTTCTCCTTGTCGCTCAGCTTGACGCCCGCCGGGGTCGGGATGCCGCCGGGGAACTCGCGCGGAACCTTCGTGGAGCTGTCGGGGCTCGTCGCCGGAACCGAGACGCTGGCGTTGGACGCCCCGGACTCGGCCTCCCGCGACGCCTCCGACTCCTGCGAGCTGGAGTCGGAGGGATCCATCGAGGTGGTGGTGACCGCCTCGGTGCCGATGGGCGCGCTCGCCGTCGTGGAGTCGTTGCACGCCGCCAGCGCGGACGCCCCGACGAGCAGGACGCCGACGGTGGCGAGGACGCGTAAGAACTTCACACTCATGCGGTCGACTTTACCGGCCGCACGAGCGCATTCGTGCTCCTCATCGGGTTCCCGAGCCGAAGGCACGGCTACTTCTCAGGCATTGTTCAGGCAACGTCCCGCGGCGGGTGTCCGGCGTCACTCGACTCGGGCTCCACGCTGCGGAGTCCACGTGATCTTGCCCCGCTCGAAGGTGTTGTACTTGACGCCGTCGCGAGCGGTCAGCTCATCGCTCGTCGGCAGCCCGAGGCGATCCATGGCGGGGACGTACGCGCCGCCGATCGCTCCGCCGACGACCTTCGGCCCCTTCGGTCCGGTGAAGATGCGACCGTTGCGGAAGTCCTGTGCTCGGCCGCCGGGGACCGCGTACTCAGGCGTGAGGCACCCGCCGAGGTCCTTCACCTGGGGAGCCTTCTTGAAGGCGTCTCCGACGACGCACGCCACCTTGTCGCCGGACAGCCCGAGCGCGCCCGCCACCTGCGGCCACGCCTGCACCATCTCGAACTGCCAGTACGGCCACGTGTGCGTGCCCGACGGACGGTAGACGGCCTGGCCGTTGATGCCGAGCTTGGCGAGCTTGGACGCGAACTGCTGGCTCGTCACCCGCGAGAGCACCTCGAGACCGACACCCGAGTAGTTGGTGGCCAGCAGCGGAATGTCAGATGGCTTGTCGTGTGGACCGACGACGCCGTTGCCGGACGAGATGTACAGGCTGGTGCCGCGGAGCTTGTCGGCGAGCAGGTACGGGTCGTGCTCCTTCCACGCCGGATCGCTCGGCGGGCCGAACATCTTGGCGGCGTCGTAGCCGCCGCCGTCGCGCAGGGCGAACTGGATGGCCTCGGGCATGCCGTAGGAGGTGAGCTGCAGGATGCCGGAGAACGACCCCGCGTACTTGTAGAACCCGGGATTGCGGGCCGCGAGCATCATCGCGGCACTGCCGCCCATCGACAGGCCCTGGACGCCGCGAACGTCAGTCGAGCGCCAATCGTGCTCGAGGATGCCGGGGAGCTCACGAACCAGGAAGGTCTCCCACTTGTAGTTCTTGCCGTGGTCGGGTTCCTTCCAGTCCGTGTAGAAGCTCGACTCGCCGCCGACCGGCAGGATCACGTTGACGTTCTTGTCGGCCATGAACTGCTCGACGTTGGTGTTCAGGATCCAGCCGTTCTGATCGTCCTGCGCGCGCAGACCGTCGAGCATGGTCAGCTGCGGGAACTTCATGTCGGGCTTCGCGAACCAGTCGCGCGCCAGCAGGATCTGCACCTGGATGTCGGTGTTCATCGCGGGCGAGTGGACCCAAATCGCCACGCGGTGCGAGGTGTACCAGGCGATGCGGGTCACCGTCGCAGGCGGACCGGGCTTGGCCGCCGGAGCCTTCTCCGCAGGCTTGTTCTTCGGGGCGGGCTTCTTCTTCGTCTTGTCCGGCTTGGGGGCCACCTGTGTGGTCGGAGCCGGGGCCTGCGGCGCGGCCTGCGCCGGCGCCGCGGTCATCGCCAGCACTGCGACCGCCGCTGCGGCTGCCGCCTTGCGCGACGCCGTCGTCGTCTTCCAGATCTTCACTGCATGCTCCTCGAGGGGCCGGTCTTCTCCCATGCGCCATAGACAGGACGCGGGTTCCTGAGAAATTTCTACACGCTTACTCGAGGGTTTTGTGCGCGCCACGCTGTGACGCGTGTGAATTGTGTGACTAATGTGTCTCAAATCCGACGCCGAGCCGCCCAATGTCACACAGGGGAGCAATGCAAAGCGCCCCCGCACCTGACGGTGCGGGGGCGCTTCGAGCTCAGCGGACTAGCGGAAGAAGCCGCGGTTCAGCGCGTTCCACGCCATGTCCTGCCAGTAGCCCCACGCGTGGGTGCCGTTGGCGTAGTAGACCATCGGGTTCAGACCCTGGATGCGAGCGCTCAGCTCGAAGGCCTTCGCCTGAGTGAAGGCGAGAAGCTCCAGAGGCGTGCCCTTGAAGAAGTCGTCGATCACGTTATTCGGGTAGTTGTAGCGACCGAACAGACCGTTGCCCGAGCCGAGGAAGACCTTCAGGCCCTTCATGCGGTTGATGAGCATCATCGGATCGTTGGCGCCCCAGCGCGGGCTCCACGGCGGGCCCCACATCGAGTCGATGTTCCACGGGGCGGGTGCGACGTCGAGCATCGCCATGCGGAGCGCGGTGCGCATGCCCGGTGCGGTCATGAAGTTGTAGCCCGACAGCGATGCCGCCGCGTAGTACAGGTCACGACGCTGCGCGGCGTGGGTCAGAGCGGCACCGCCGCCCATCGACAGACCCATGATCGCGTACTTGCCGTTCTTGCCCTTGAAGCCGCGCGAGCGCAGAGCCGGGACCAGACGGTTGTCGATCACGCAGCCCCACATGTAGCGCTTGCGCTGACCGTTGAAGTTCGAGGGAGCATCCCAGTTGGTGTAGAAGCTGTTCGGGCCGCCGACCGGCTCCACCACGTTGACGCCGCGGTTCACGAAGTTCTGGACGTTCGTGTACTGCTCCCAGCCGCTGGTGCCGTACTCGGCGCGCATGCCGTCGAACATGATGACGGTGCGCTGGTTGCCGGCCTTCTTCCAGGCGCGGACCTTGACCTTGCCCGGAGTCATCTTCTTGTTGCCGAATGCGCCGTTGGTGGGCATTCCGCAGGCGTCGATCCAGAACTCCTGAAAGCCCGGAGCGGCCTCGGCCTTGCCCGAACCGATCGAGGTGCCCATCAGGCCCATTGCGGTGACGACCGCGAGGACGACTGCGGTCAGCTTGCGACCGTAGCGCCGCGTG
>JASLJL010000251.1 GCA_030152405.1 Gordonia sp. (in: high G+C Gram-positive bacteria)
GGACAGGGCGGCGACGAATCTCGACAGCGCATCCTGCAACGCGTCCCGCTGTCGTTGATTCAACGCCGTCTCGTCGACGCCCTCTGCCTCATACGCCTGCCGTCCGTCGCTCGCGCCGAGTGCACGGAGCAGGCCCGCCGCATCGGCCAGCGACAGCGATCCGCTCTCCACCCGCGCGCCGGTGCCGACCAGTTCTCCCACGTCGGCGACGGAGGCGTGGTCCACGTCGATCGTGTACGTCGCGCCGCTGCCGACTGTCGACGACTCGGTCGCGACCTGGAGTTCTTCGGCGCCGGACGACACGGAGAAGTCGTCGTCCTCCCGATGGGAACTCTCACCTGTGCGCTCTCTCGCGTCCGGGTCGTCGATCATCAGTTCGCCGATCTCCGCCGTGTGCTCATCGGCGCCGATCATGCGGCCCGCTCCGACGAAGTCGTCCTCCCAGTCCACATCGTCGGGGAGTTCGTTGGTGATGCTCCTCATCACGGCGCGACCGGTATCGGCCCCCGGCGCCTCACCGAGATCGAAGAACACGTCGAAGGCGAGCTCGAACAAAGGCCGCTCGTGCACGTACTTCACACTCACCGCGCGCAGCGCACTGCGGAGGCGATCGAGATCCGACGCGCCGATGAACGCCATCACCCGCCGGACCTCGATCACCTCAGCGGGCGACGCGGGGACCCCGACATGGCGCAGCGCACTGCCGAAGGCGACCGCCAACTCGTCGAGGACTCCCGGTGTCGGAGCCCCCGTCATCGCCGGGCCCCGACCCCCACGCGGGAACGGCCCGCGCCGAAGGCCGCCTCGGTCGAGGTGCCCGCCGCCTGCTTCGACGTCCGCGACGACTGCGGAGCCAGGGAACGACGGACCTGCTCGAGATCGGTGCCGAACTTGACGAGCAACGACATCAGTGCGCCGTCCGCGCTGGTGTCGACATCACCGTCGATCCCGGTCAACAGTGCCGATGCTCGCGCCGCGTCGATCACCTCCGCGATCGACGGGCTCTTGCGCAGCGGAAGTTCACGGAGCCGACGGGCGAGATCGACGACGTCGCCGACGATCTCGACGGGCACCTCCGGAGCCCGCACGGCCACGATCTGCTGCTCGCGTTCGGCACTCGGGTACTCCACCTGGAAATGCAGACACCGACGTTTGAGAGCGGGCGACAGTTCGCGGGTGTCGTTGGACGTCAGGATCACCCAGGGCTCCGACCGCGAGGTGAACGTGCCGAGCTCGGGCACCGTCACCTGCCGTTCGGCGAGCACTTCCAGCATCACTGCTTCGATCGCCTCGTCGGTCCGGTCGATCTCGTCGACCAGCAGGACCGTGGGCGACGGTGACAGGATGGCCGCCAACAGTGGACGCGGCACCAGGAACTCCTCCGTGTAGACACCGACGTCGGTCTTGGCCAACGCGGCCGACGCGGCGGCCAAGGTCTGGTGCGTCGACAGTTCCTCACTGATCCGGTCGCGGAGCATCTGCACGTGCAGCAGTTGTCTGGCGTAGTCCCACTCGTACAGGGATCGAGAGTCGTCGAGGCCCTCGTAGCACTGCAGTCGGATCAACTCGCGTCCGGACGCCGCGGCGAGTGCCTTGGCGAGTTCGGTCTTGCCCACCCCGGCGGGCCCCTCCAGCAGGAGGGGCCGACCGAGGAGGGTCGCCAGGTGCAGCACCACCGCGAGGTCGGGTTGAATCAGGTATCCCTGCCCGGCCAGCGCATCGGTGAGGTCGTCGGCGGTCTCGAATCCGTCGACGGGGTCGGCGTCCACGTCAGTCATCGGGTCAGTAGCTCCCGGTCATGGCGTGGCGGATCATCGGCAGCTGCGACTCCACCGTGCACTCACGCGGATTCGCCGGCGTGCACCAGTCGTCCATCATGTGCTCGGAGATCGTGCGGACCATCTCGTCCGACGTGTCGATCTCGTTGCCTCGCCCCTCGTACAGGCCGGTGTTCATGCGGTTCTTCTGGTAACTCTCCGGTCGGACCGAGCCGAAGTTGTCCGGGATCCCCAGATCCTTCGACAGCCGGATCGCCGCATCGACGGCCGAGTCGGCGGCCTGCACGGTCGTCATGTTTCGTGTGTCGACGCCCAGGAGCGGCGCCATCTCGGCGAATCGCTCGTAGCGGGCCGGCAGGTTGTACTCCCAGACGCGAGGAAGGGCGATCGCGTTGTTGAGACCGTGATGCAGGTCGAAGTACGCGCTGACAGCGTGCGACATCGAGTGGATCTGACCGAGTCCGCCGGAGTTGAACGCCTGGGCGGCAATGTACTGAGCGTGCATCATGCCGGTGCGGGCCTCGAGATTGTGCGGGTCGTAGACCGCCGTCGGCAGGTGCTTGGCGATGAGTTCGATCGAGTACTTGGCATTGCCGAGCGACGGCGCGAAGTCCAGGCGGGACACCCACGGCTCACTCGCGTGGGCGAGGACGTCGAAGCCGCAGTAGGCGGTGAACTCCTGCGGGCACGAGTAGTAGAGCAACGGGTCGTCCATCGCCAGGTCGACGAGGCACGTGTCGTCGAAGGCGACCCACTTGTGGGGCTTCTCCATGTCGGAGGTGTCCGTGATCACGTACGCCCACGAGGTCTCGGAGCCGGTGCCCGCCGTGGTCGAGACGGCGATGTGCTTCGGATTCTCCTTGTTCGTCGCCTTGGAGAAGCCCTCGAACTCGTTGATGTTCCGGCCGTCGTGGGCGATCACCATGCGCGCGCCCTTCGCGGCGTCGTGGCTGGAGCCGCCGCCGACCGAGATGATGCCGTCGCACTTCTCGGACTGGTACCGCGCCGCGGCGTCCATCGCGTTGGTGTCCTTGGGATTCGACTGGACCTCGTCGAACAGGACGACGTCCACACCCTGGTACTCGATCTTGCCGATCAGCTCTTCGATGATCCCCGAACCGCGAAGTCCCGTCGTCATCAGCAGGACGCGCGTCATGCCGAGTTCCTTGGCCTCGACGCCGAGCATGTCGTGGGCTCCCACACCCAACTTGGCCTTGGGGAAGGGGTGGAACTCCTTGATCGGGAAATCCCAGATCTGATTCAGTTCGATTGCCATGCGGCTCAACTCCTGTGACTGTGGACTGTTGTCCCTCACAGCGTGTGCCCCACGTCACTGGGCCGTCCAGCACTCCTGACCTGCGGCGACAGGAGTCGACCTGACCGATCAGGCTCGGCACTGTCCAATCGGACAGGTGCCACCGACCCGCCAGTGCGGGTTCGGCGGAGTCAGCCGTTCACACGCTCGATGACGCCGCCCAGACTTCGCAGCTGGTTCTCGAAGTCCGGGTACCCGCGGTCGATGTGCTCGATGTCGTGCACCTCGGTGACGCCGTCTGCGACGAGGCCGGCGAGGACGAGGCCGACGCCCGCACGGATGTCCGACGACCACACCGGCGCGCTCGACAACGCGTCGACCCCGCGGATCACCGCGTGATGACCGTCGGTGCGCGCGTCGGCGCCCAGCCGGATCAGCTCTTCGACGAATCGGAACCGCGCCTCGAAGACGTTCTCGGTGACGACCGACAGTCCCTCCGACACGGTCGCGAGACCGATCGCCATCGGCTGCAGGTCGGTCGGGTAACCGGGGAACGGAAGTGTCGCGGTGTTCACCGCGGTGGGACGGTCCACTTGGACCACGCGGAAGCCGTCGTCGAACCGGTCGACGGTCGCGCCGGCGTCCTCGAACTTCTTGAGCACCAGACGCAGGTGATCCGGATCGATACCGCGCACGGTGATGTCGCCGCGCGTCATCGCGGCCGCCGTGCCCCACGTTCCGGCGACGATGCGGTCCCCCACCACGTGGTGTGTCGTCGGGTGGAGTTCGTCGACTCCGGTCACCGTCAGCGTCGGCGTTCCCGCGCCGTCGATCACGGCGCCCATCTCCTGCAGCATCTCGCACAGGTCGACGATCTCGGGCTCACGCGCGGCGTTCTCGATCGTGGTGACTCCGTCGGCGAGGACCGCTGCCATGAGAATGTTCTCGGTGGCCCCAACCGACGGGAAGCCGAGCGCGACCTCGGCGCCGTGCAGGCTCTCCGCCTCGGCGACGACGCAGCCGTGTTCGATGGCGCTGTGGGCGCCGAGCGCGCGGAGTCCGGCCTGGTGCATGTCGAGCGGACGCGAACCGATCGCGTCGCCGCCCGGCAAGGCCACGACGGCCCGGCGACACCGCGCCATCAACGGTCCGAGGACACACACCGACGCACGGAACTGCTTCACCGCGTCGAAGTCCGCGTGATACTCGGGTTCGGCGGGGGAATCGATCACCACCGTGTCACCCGTGATCTCCACTGCGGCGCCGAGTCCACGCAGGACGTCGGCCATCAGTGGGACGTCGGCGATCTCCGGTGCGTTGGTCAGCACCGTCCGCCCCTCCGCCAGTAGGGCGGCAGCCATCAGCTTCAAGACGCTGTTCTTGGCGCCCCCGACGACTACTTCACCCACAAGACGTGCCCCACCGGTCACGAGATAGCGATCGCTCACCGGCACAGTCTATCGGCAGCAGCGTAAGTTCCCTGTCATGGCAGTTCATCTCACACGCATCTACACCCGCACCGGCGACGACGGCACGACCGGGCTCTCCGACTTCTCGCGAGTCGCCAAAACCGATCTGCGCGTGGTCGCCTACGCAGACTGCGATGAGGCGAACGCCGCCATCGGCCTGGCGCTCACCGTCGCGGGGGACGTCCCCGACGACATAGCGTCCGCGCTTCGCACCGTGCAGAACGATCTCTTTGATGCGGGCGCCGATCTGTCGACGCCGGTCGTCGACGATCCCGAGTACCCGCCACTGCGCATCGAGGCGTCGTACGTCGATGCGCTTGAGCAGTGGTGCGACGCGTTCGGTGACGAGCTGGCGCCGCTCGACTCGTTCATCCTCCCGGGCGGCACTCCCCTCTCGGCGTATCTCCACCAGGCGCGAGTGGTCGTCCGACGTGCCGAGCGATCCGCATGGGCCGCGATCGAGGAGCACCCCGACGACACCTCGGTGCTCCCCGCCAAGTACCTGAACCGCTTGTCGGACCTCTTGTTCATCCTCGGCCGCGTCGCGAACGTCCGCGCCGGTGTGGGCGACGTGAAGTGGGTGCCGGGCGGAGACCGCGAGCGCTGAGCGCCGAG
>JASLJL010000491.1 GCA_030152405.1 Gordonia sp. (in: high G+C Gram-positive bacteria)
GTGTACACGCTCGGCAAGTACGCGGCGATCGTCGGCGGCGCCGCGTCCGGCCTGCTCTTCGGCATCATCGCAATCGCCGTACGCGTACTCGACGGTCTCGAGCCGTTCAACGTGGTCACGATCCTGACCGATCCCGCCGCCTGGTCGATCGCCGTCGCGGGCGCAGTCGGCTTCTACGTCCAGACCGTCGCCCTGCAGGTGGGCGCGGTCAACGGCGTCACTGCCCTGCTCGTCGTCGGGGAGACCGCAGGCCCCAGCCTCATCGGCGTCACCTTCCTCGGCGACACCGCACGAGCCGGTCTCGGCTGGCTCGCCGTCGTGGGCTTCGTCGGCGCCGTCGTGGGCGCCGTTCTCGTCGCCTGGTACGGCACCGGCGACCCCGACCACTTCGGCGAGGCCCCGCCGGAGAAGGGCGGCTGGCGCCGCGGCCGCGAGCCGTCGGACGCCTGACGCCCGCTCGCGGCTGCGGTCAGTCGCGGGCCGGACTCGAGGCCTGCGCCCAGAAACGCTTGGGGATTCGGCCGGCCCTCGACGCGAGTCGTCCTCCGACCACCGCGTGAGCCATCGCCTCGGCCATCAGCTCCGGGTCCGCCGCGCGCGTCACAGCGCTCGCGAGAAGCACCGCGTCACAACCGAGTTCCATCGCCAAGGCGGCGTCGGACGCCGTCCCTATCCCGGCGTCGAGGACCACGGGGACGCCCGCGCGCGAGACGATCATCTCGATGTTGTGCGGATTCGCGATGCCGAGCCCGGTCCCGATCGGCGCGCCGAGCGGCATCACCGCTGCCACACCGACGTCTTCCAGTCGGAGTGCGAGAACGGGATCGTCGTTCGTGTACGCCATCACCTGGAATCCGTCCGCCACCAGCGCGGACGCCGCGTCGACGAGCTCAAGCGGATCGGGCAGCAGGGTGTGGTCGTCAGCGACGACCTCGAGCTTCACGAGATCGGTCTCGACGGCCTCGCGACCGAGTTGGGCGGTCAGCACCGCCTCCGCCGTCGTGTGACAGCCCGCGGTGTTGGGCAGGATGTCGATGCCCAGCCTGCGCAGCATATCGAGCACGCCGGTGCCCGCAGCCGGATCCACTCTCCGCATGGCCACCGTGGTCAGCTCGGTGCCCGACGCGATAAGTGCCCGTTCGAGCACGGCGAGGTTGGACGCACCACCCGTACCCATGATCAATCGGGACGAGTATTCCCGACCTGCGACGACAAGACCGTCAGCCACCTTGGACCGCCGTCAGGACGTCGACCTCGGCGAACGGGCTGATCTCCTCGTCCCATCTGGTCTTGGGCCGCACCACGCCGTTCACGGCCACGGCGACTCCGGTGTCGGGCAGGTCGAGGTGGGCGAGCAGTCGCGGTACATCGACCGGCCCGTCGAGGACGACTGTGTCGCCGTTGACTGTGAGTTCCACGGATTCTCCTTCGATGGGTATCAGGTGAGCAGTTCGACGACGCGGTCCGCCGTCCACGGGCTGAGCGCGATGCCGTTGCGGCCGTGCCCGGTGGCCACCAGCACTCGATCGTCGACCCGCCGGACGATCGGGAGGCCGTCGACCGACGACGGTCGAATTCCGGCACCGACCTCGACGAGGTCGTACGTGCGCAGCCCTGGCATCAGTTCGCCCGCGTCGTGCAACAGGTCGGCGACGCCGCCCGTCTGAGGCGACCGGTCATCGGGTCCGAGCGCCTCGTACTGGGTGGCGCCGACCACCACGCCGTCCGTTCGCGGGACGATGTAGATCGGTCTGCCGTGCCAGCGCGCCCGGACTACCCGTGACGGCGGCGCGACCGACCACCTGGTCCGGCGCAGACGCAGGATCTCACCCTTCTCGCCTCGCACGGCGACGTCGGGCACCAGTGTGGGCGTGTGGAGCCCGGCGGCGACGACCACCTGGTCGCCGGGAACGTCGGCGAGATCGGCGACGTCGGCGGCGACGAACTGCGCGTCGGCCGAGGCCAGCGCCGACGTCAGCGCGCTGAGCAGACGACGGTTGTCGACCGCTCCCTCCCCCGAGGCGAGGTAACCGCCCGCCGTGCCGCGGGCCAGGCCCGGTTCGTCGGCCCGAAGCTGAGCGCCGGTTCTGGCGGTGATCACAGTGCCGGGCAGCTGATCGCGGACGAACGCGACCTGGTCGTCCAGCTCCGCGAGGTCGGCGCTCGACGCCGCCACGAGCAGACTGTCGTCCGCGGAGCGTACATCGGGGTCGCCGAGCCGTTCGAGATACGCGGGCCATCGGGCGGCGGCCTCTGCGGCGACGGCGAGCTGCGCGTCCTCACCGGGACGCCCCTCGCCCAGACACCCCAGCATGCCTCCGGCGACCTCGGCCGCACGTCGTTCGGGTCCGGCGTCGAACACCGTCACCGACCAGCCTCGATCGGCCGCGGCCAACGCGCACGACAGCCCGATCACGCCACCGCCGACGACAGACAGTCTTCGTCCCACACTGCATCCCTTCGCCGGCATTACCCGGATCAGGTCAGACGGTCAGCGACGGCCCGTATCGCACTCTCAGCCCGGCGCCCCGGACTCCCGTGTCTTGAAAGTTCCAGCCGCCAGCCTACCGTTGACGCCATGCCCACCGACCCGCGCATCGCGCTCGCCGACGCCCGCCTGTACCTGTGCACCGACGCCCGCCGCGAGCGCGGCGACCTGATCGAGTTCGTCGCCGAAGCCGTCGCGGGCGGTGTCGACATCGTCCAGTTGCGCGACAAGGGGTCGGCCGGAGCGAAGCAGTTCGGCGAACTCGACGCCGCGCAGGAGTTGGAGATCCTCGCCTCGCTGCGCGACGTGGTCCACGACGGCGGTGCACTGCTCTCAGTGAACGACCGCGCCGACATCGCACACGCCGCCCGCGCCGACGTCCTTCACCTCGGACAGGACGATCTCCCGCCGTCCGCGGCACGCGCGATCGTCGGCCCGGACATGGTGATCGGCCGTTCGACGCACGACGCCGAACAGATGCGCGCCGCTGCCGCCGACCCCGACGTCGACTACTTCTGCACCGGGCCGCTGTGGACGACGCCGACCAAGCCGGGACGTGCGGCGACCGGACTCGACCTGCTCCGAGAGACCCACGCGGCTGCCCCACAAAAGCCCTGGTTCGCCATCGGCGGCATCGACCTCGATCGGACACCACAGGTCACATCGGCAGGCGCGGATCGCATCGTGGTGGTCCGGGCGATCACCGGCGCCGCAGACCCCAGAGAATCGGCTTCCGCTCTCCGCAGCGCAGTGCTAAGGTCGTCGACACCATGACGTGGAACCTTCTCGTAACCCGCCGCAGCGGGGTCTGATTCGACCGACCCCCCGCTGCGGGTCGTCGCGTCTCCACATCACTCTCGTCGGTCACGAAATCTTCGACCGAAATGAACCGACGATATGCGTTCCATTCAGATCCAGCCGACATCCTGGACCCGTGACGGGCACGGCACCCGCCGACTGCCCGCCTGGTTCCCGCAGGAGGCGGCCACGATGACCACTGCCAGCTTCGACAAGACGTACGCGCCGACCGGCCTCATCTCCCTCGACGCTCTTCGGATCGAGCCCGGCGCCGCAGACATGGTCCGCTGCCGGGCCGACGTCACCGTCGCAACCCGCAAGGTGAGTCTGGAGGCGACCGCCGCGGGCACCATCGGGGCCATGACGTCGATGCTCTACGACATCGGCGCAGGCGTCGAGATCATGTCGTTCTACCAGCAGACCGA
>JASLJL010000287.1 GCA_030152405.1 Gordonia sp. (in: high G+C Gram-positive bacteria)
GACCCACGGGATCAGCACGAACGCTCGGAGTTCAGCCCGCGGATGCGGCAGGGTGAGCTCGGCGTCGTCCGAGGTGACGATCACGCCGTCCTGCTCCGCGGTAACGACGTCGACGTCCAACGTGCGCGGGCCCCATCGAACGTCTCGGACTCGCTCGGCGGCCTGTTCACACGATCGGCAGAACTCCAGCCACTCGCGCGGCGTGCGATCGCCTTCGACGATGAGGGTGACGTTGGCGAAGTCGGCCTGCTCCACCCCGCCCCACGGAGCGGTCAGGTAGACGTCCGACACCGCGACGAGATCGTCGCCCGCCGCGTCGACCACCGAGCGCAGAAAACCTTCGCGGTCGCCGATGTTCGACCCCGCGGACAGGACGGCGCGACTGGTCACGCCCCGCGCGTCTTCCGCGAGCGCCGGGCCACGACCGCCACGTCGTCGAACGTCAGCGGGATCGGAGCCGACGGCTTGTGCAGGGTCACCTCGCATGCGGCGATGCGTTCGTCGTCGGCCATCACGGCGTCGGCGATCTCGGCGCTGACCGTCTCGATGAGGTCGCGGGACGGGCCCGCGACGATGTCGTGCGCGCGCTGAGCGAGCGTCCCGTAGTCGACGGTGTCGGCGAGGTCGTCCGATGCGGCCGCGGCACGCAGGTCCACCCACAGCGTCACGTCGACGACGAACTCCTGGCCGTCGCGCTTCTCGTGCTCGAACACTCCGTGGTTGCCGCGGACACGCAGCCCGCGCAGTTCGATCCGGTCAGCCATGACTTCCTCTCCGTCCGCCTGCCCGCCACGCGGCCGCCACGTCGATCGCGTCGCGACTGGCCGCGACGTCGTGAACCCGAACTCCCCAGGCCCCGCCCGCCGCCGACAGCGCCGACACGGCGGCCGTCGCGACCTCACGGCCCGCAGGCGGACGGTCGCGTCCGTCCTCGGCGAGAAGTGAACCGAGGAAACGCTTGCGGGACGCCCCGATGAGGACGGGGAAACCGAGTCCGACGAGCGTCGGCAGTGCATGGAGGAGCGCCCAGTTGTGTTCAGCGGTCTTCGCGAAGCCGAGTCCCGGATCGAGAACGATGCGGTCGGGGTCGACGCCCGCCGCCACCGCGGCGTCCACCTGCCCCAGCAGTTCGCCGGACACCTCCGCGACAACGTCCCGGTATCCGACGGCCTCGTCGACGCGGTGCGTGAAGTGACGGTCCGCCGCGACGGCGTCGTCCGCAGGACGCCAGTGCATGAGGATCCACGGGACGCCCGCGTCGGCGAGGACACGTCCCATGTCCGGGTCAGCACGGCCACCGGACACGTCGTTGACGATGCTCGCGCCCGCCTGCAGTGCGGCGGCGGCCACCGATGCGCGCATGGTGTCGACGGACACGCGGACGCCGGATGCGGCGAGCGCCGAGATCACCGGGACCACACGGCGGGCCTCGGTGTCGGGATCGACGCGGATCGCTCCGGGCCTCGTCGATTCTCCGCCCACGTCGACGATGTCGGCGCCCGCCGCGGCCAACGACTGCCCGTGCCGCACGGCGTCGTCCACATCGAGGTAGCGGCCCCCGTCGGAGAACGAATCGGCCGTCACGTTGAGCACACCCATCACGAGGGTGCGCTCGTCTGCCAGCGGGCCGCCGGTCACCGCGTGATCAGGTCCAGCGCTTCGCCGCGCGAGGTCGCGCTGGTCTTGAACAGTCCGCGCACGGCCGACGTGGTCGTCGTCGCGCCCGGCTTGCGGATGCCGCGCATCGCCATGCACAGGTGCTCGGCCTCGATGACGACGATCACCCCGCGCGGATCGAGCCTCCGCACGAGGGCGTCCGCGATCTGGCTGGTGAGACGTTCCTGCACCTGCGGGCGCTTCGCGTAGAGGTCGACGACGCGGGCCAGTTTCGACAGGCCCGTCACCTGACCGGACTCGCCGGGGATGTACCCCACGTGTGCGACGCCGCGGAACGCCACCAGGTGATGCTCGCACGTCGAGTACATCGGGATGTCCTTGACCAGCACGAGCTCCTGGTGTCCCTCGTCGAAGACGGTGGCGAGCACCTCGTCGGGTTCGGTGTAGAGACCCGCGAACATCTCGCGGTAGGCGTTCGCGACGCGCGTCGGCGTGCGCTTGAGGCCTTCGCGGTCCGGGTCCTCGCCGACGGCGATGAGGAGTTCCCGCACTGCGGCCTCGGCGCGCACCTGGTCGAACGCACCGATCGCGCCGTGTCCGGGAGCCGTCACGGTGTCCACCTCATGGGTGTCGTCGACGCTGGTCATCTGCTCTCCTCGGTCACCGGCGGTCGCCGGCACTGTCATCGTTCGGATTCTCCGGCGGCCAGCCGGGCGCCGACCAGTCGCGCGGGGCGCCGTAGTCGGGCCGGGTGCCGTGGGTGGACGGCGCTCCGGGCGCCTGCCCCTGCGAACCCGGGTACAGGTACCCCTGCCCGACCTGCGGCTGCGGGCCGGTCTGCGGGCGGCCGTTCTCGGCCTGTCCGGCCTGGGGCCCGCCGTAGGGCTGGCCGTACGGCGCGGGCGCTCCCTGCTGCGGTTCGCCGTAGACCGGCGGCTGCTGGTACGACTGCCCGTCATACGCGGGCTGCGGCTGGTACTGCTGCGGGTGCTGGTACTGCGGCGGCACGTTCTGCGGCGCCTGGTACTCCGGCGTCTGGTACTGCGGCGGCTGATTCTGCGGCACCGGGGCGACGGGCTCGGCCGGCTTCGGCGGCCACTCCTCGCCGCGTTCGACGGCCAGCTCACCCGGCGTCTTGATCGGCGGCTTGGTGCTCGGG
>JASLJL010000344.1 GCA_030152405.1 Gordonia sp. (in: high G+C Gram-positive bacteria)
GTCCGCTCGGTCGGTGCGGCTCGCGGTATCAGCGTGGAACTGCCCGCAGCAGGCGGTGCGGCGGGAGGCGCGGTCGACTCGGCTGCCCTCGACGCCCTCGCCGAGCACATGGGCGGCAAGGACGGCGTGCTCGCGGCCACCGCGAACACCATCCTCGCCAAGCTGGGCCTGGCCTCGACGGCGACCGCCGAGGAAGTCCTCGACGACCCGAACGCCGTAGCCGCGCAGCGCATCAGCGATGAGCTCGGCGCCGACTGGGTCCGCACCGTCACTCCGTCGTTCGACGAGCAGCGCGCAGTCCTGCTGGACGACCGCTGGGCGAGCGCCCGCGAAGACCTCGCACGTCTGTGGCTGCTCGACGAGAGCGCCGTCGACGCTGACCACGACCGCATCGTCGGCCGGATGGTCGGAGCGGGAACGACCGTCGCCGAGCACGCCACCTGGTGGCAGGGCAAGGCGCTTCATCGCGGCTTCCGCGTGCACGCCCGCCTGTTCGCGGCGATCGCCGAAGCGGCCGAGTCCACACAGTCCGGCGTGTTCGCCGACGACGTCGCCGTCGTCACCGGTGCATCGCCCGACTCCATCGCCGCGTCCGTCGTCGGCGAACTGCTGGGCGGGGGAGCGACAGTCATCGCGACCACGTCGCGACTGAGCAGCGAGCGACTCGCGTTCTACAAGGAGCTGTACCGCGATCACGCCAGTCACGGAGCCGCCCTCTGGGTGGTCCCGGCGAACCTCGCGTCGTATGTCGACGTCGACGCCGTCGTCGATTGGATCGGCACCGAGCAGACCGAGAACCTCGGAGCCACCACCGGTGTCATCAAGCCGGCCTTGACGCCGACTCTGCTGTTCCCGTTCGCAGCACCTCGGGTCGCGGGCGACCTCACCGACGCAGGTGGTCGTGCCGAGATGGAGATGAAGGTCCTGCTGTGGTCGGTGGAGCGGATGATCGCCGGTCTCGGCGCCATCGGCGCCGATCACGACCTCGACTCGCGCCTGCACGTCGTGCTGCCGGGATCGCCGAACCGCGGCATGTTCGGCGGTGACGGCGCGTACGGCGAGTCGAAGGCGGCGCTCGACGCGCTCGTCACCCGCTGGGGCGCCGAGGAGTCGTGGGGCTCGCGCACCACGATCGCGCACGCCCTCATCGGGTGGGTGCGCGGCACCGGTCTGATGGGTGGCAACGACGGGATGGTCGCAGCGGTGGAGGCCGCGGGCGTCCGCACGTGGAGCACCGAGGAGATGGCCGCCGAGCTGGTCGCACTCTGCACCGCAGAGACGCGTGCGGCGGCTCGCGTCGAGCCGATCGTCGCGGATCTGACGGCTGGTCTCGACCCGAACATCGACCTGAAGGCACTGTCGAAGGCAGCTGCCGCAGCCCCGACCGCGGAATCCGACTCCGAGGCCGACGAGCCGATCAACCCGCTCGTGGCGGCGCTTCCGGCTCCCGCTCGCGCCGATCTGCCGACCGCTCACGAGTGGCCGGAGATCACGGCCCGACCCGAGGACATGGTCGTCATCGTCGGTGCTGGCGAGGTGGGCCCCTACGGCTCGTCGCGCACTCGTTTCGAGATGGAGGTCGACGAGAAGCTCTCGGCCGCAGGTGTTCTGGAGCTCGCGTGGAACACCGGTCTGGTCACTTGGGAGGAGACCCCCAAGCCGGGCTGGTACGACGTCGAGTCGGGCGACCCGGTCGCCGAGTCGGAGATCGCGGACCGTTACCACGACGAGGTCGTCGCCCGCTGCGGCATCCGTCGCTACGCGGACGAGGGCGCCATGGTCGACAACACGTCGCCACTCCTCGAATCGGTCTACCTCGACGAGGACCTGACGTTCACCGTTCCGAACGAGGCCGCCGCGCGCGCCTTCGCCTCGGCCGACCCCGAGCGGACGCGCATCGTCGCGACCGAGTCGGGCGACTGGAGCGTCACCCGCCTCGCCGGCACCGAGATCCGCGTTCCGCGCCGCTTCGAGCTGTCGCGCACCGTCGGCGGTCAGATCCCGACCGGTTTCGATCCGGTCCGCTGGGGCGTCTCGCCCGACATGGCGGAGTCGGTCGACCGTGTCGCACTGTGGAACCTCGTCGCGACGGTCGACGCGTTCATCACGGCCGGGTTGTCCCCGTCCGAGCTGATGCGGTGGGTGCACCCGGGTCTCGTCGCCAACACGCAGGGCACGGGCATGGGCGGCATGACGTCGATGCGATCGCTGTACGTCGACACGCTGCTCGGCGAGTCGAAGGCCAACGACATCCTGCAGGAGGCGCTGCCGAACGTGGTCGCCGCGCACGTCGTGCAGTCGTACATCGGCAGCTACGGCGCGATGATCCACCCGGTCGCCGCCTGCGCCACCGCAGCGGTCTCGGTCGAGGAGGGTGCGGACAAGATCCGTCTCGGCAAGGCACTGTTCGCCGTCGCGGGCGGGTTCGACGACCTGGGCATCGAAGGCATCGTCGGGTTCGGCGACATGTCGGCCACCGCCGACTCCGCGGCCATGACGGCCAAGGGCATCGACGAACGACGCTTCTCCCGCGCCAACGACCGCCGCCGCGGCGGATTCGTCGAGTCGGCGGGCGGTGGCACGGTCCTCCTCGCTCGCGGCGACGTCGCGGCCCAGCTGGGTCTGCCCGTCCTCGGCGTGGTGGCGTGGGCGCAGAGCTTCGGCGACGGCGTTCACACGTCGATCCCGGCGCCGGGTCTCGGCGCACTCGGCGCGGCGCGGGGCGAGAAGCTGTCGCCGCTGGCCACGTCGCTCGCATCACTCGGTGTGAGCCCCGACGACGTCGCCGTGGTCTCCAAGCACGACACGTCCACGCGTGCCAACGATCCGAACGAGTCGGAGCTGCACGAGCGGCTCGCATCGGCCATCGGCCGCGGGGACGGCGCACCGCTGTTCGTCGTCTCGCAGAAGTCGCTCACCGGACACGCCAAGGGTGGAGCCGCGGCGTTCCAGCTGATCGGCCTCTGCCAGGTGCTCCGCGACGGTGTGCTCCCGCCGAACCGCAGCCTGGACTGCGTCGACGAGAAGATGGCCGAGTACCCCCACCTGGTGTGGCCGCGGGAGACCCTCCGCATGGGGGAGCGCTTCCCGCTCAAGGCCGGTCTGCTGACCAGCCTCGGGTTCGGGCACGTGTCCGGCTTGATCGCAGTGGTCCACCCGGAGGCGTTCGTGTCGTCGCTCGACGTGTCGGCACGCGCGGGCTACCGTCGGGCGGCCGCGGCTCGGCTGCGGGACGGGCAGCAGCGTCTTCTGTCGGCGATGTGCGGCGGCGATCCCGCCTACCAGCGGCCCGCGGACCGTCGTCTCGGCGACGGCGACGAGCACACTGCGGAAGCGTCACTCCTGCTCGATCCCGAGGTTCGTCTCGACGCCGAGGGCTCGTACGCATGACTCCTGCGCTCGCTGAGCTGTTCGAGGCGCCGGCCGAGGGCACTCGATGAGCATCGTCGGAGTCGGGATCGACATGGTGTCGGTCTCGGACTTCGCCGAGCAGCTTCGGCAGCCCGGCTCGACGTTTGCCCGCCGATTCTCGGTCGGCGAACGTCGAGACTCGGCCGACCGGACCGGCGACGACGACCGCCACCTCGCGGCGCGCTGGGCGGCGCGCGAAGCCGTGATCAAGGCGTGGTCGTCGAGTCGGTTCGGTCTGGCGCCGGTGCTCCCGGAGACCGCCGTCAACGAAGTGGAGGTGCAGTCGGACCAGTTCGGTCGGCCGCGCGTCCGATTGCACGGCGACCTCGCCGAACAGATCGGTCATCTCCGCATTCACGTCTCACTGACGCACGACGGCGACATGGCGGCAGCCGTCGCGATCCTGGAAGAGCCCGTCAGCGACTGACGGCGTCCTCCAGCAGCAGGTAGCCGGCGAGCATCCGTTTGAGTTCGCCGACCACCTGCTGGTGATCGTGCGGCTCCTGCACGGAGAAGCTGAGCAGTGAGTACGCGGCGTGCACGAGCACTTCCGCCATCATCTGACGGCG
>JASLJL010000353.1 GCA_030152405.1 Gordonia sp. (in: high G+C Gram-positive bacteria)
GAGGATCGAGCGGCCCCAGGCCTGAATGCTGTCGCTACTGTACTCGATGTCGTTGCGCGTCATGCTGTGGGTCCCATCGGGAAACGTTTTGACGGTCAACGTGTTCGGCGGCATCGTAGCGCGGTACACGCGCTCGGTCTCGGCGACGTCGACGTTGCGGTCGCGGCCGCCGAGGATCAGCAGGGTGGGAATCGCCAGATGACGCAGGTCGGCCGTCACGTCCGACCGATAGTTCCGAAGGACGAAGCCCCACCGCTCGGCGGACATCGGGTCCGGGTCGACGTTCGACGCGAGGTAGCCGCGATAGTCGGTGCGCGCGTTCAGCAGCTCGATCTGGCGGGCGCGACGTCCGAGCTCGGTGGCCAGGCGCTCGGGTGGAGCGTCCTCGGCCGCGAGCTCCGCACGCATGTTGAACTCACCTTGTCGGAGCCAGTTGATCGCCGGGCCGACAAGGATCATGAATCGGAGATCGGGCCTGCTGCGGGCGACTTCCGGCAGCACCCACCCGGCCTGACTCACACCCCACGCCCCGATGCGCGTGGTGTCGATGTCGTCGCGCGTGTGCGCCCACGCGAGTGCGGCGTCCACTTCCGCGGCGCGGTCGTGCATGGACTGGTTCAACCAGTCGCCGGGTGCGCCGTCGACCCCGGGCTTGTCCCAGGAGAGGCTGGCGAAGCCGGCTTTGGCGAACGCGTCCCACAGCGGCTTGTACGCGTCGTCGCGGCTGGCGTTCGCCGGACCGTCGCCGTGGACGAAGACCACGAGGCCGTACGGGCCGCTCGATCCGGCGGGTGTCGCGAGCAGCCCGTGGAGTTCTCCGCGCGGACCGGGGATCGTGACCCGCTCTTCGTGGAACTTGTAGTCGTGCGCCACGAGGACCCATACCGCGACGCCGAGGACCAGCGCCAGGACGGTGACGATCGACGCCAGCGTCAGTTTCCTCCTGCGGCTCACGGTGCGAGCTTAGTCTGTCGCCGGCTCGGTCCTCGTCTGCGGATCGCGCGCACAACGATGGCGACGTCTCCCGGCACTGTGCCGGAAAACGTCGCCATCGTTGATGAACCGCGATCCAGGGAGGTCAGACCTGCTCTGGGTCGCCCAGCACGGTGTAGTCGCCTTCCGCGTACTCCTTGCGGACGCGCTTCTTGTCGAACTTGCCGACGGAGGTCTTCGGGACCTCGGTGACGAACGACCAGCGCTCGGGGATCTGCCACTTGGGGACCAGGTCCTCGAGGTACTTGCGCTGCGCGTCGATGTCGGCGTCCTCCTCCGAGCGGACCACGGCGAGGACGAACGGACGCTCATCCCACTTCTTGTCCGGAACGCCGACCACGGTGGCCTCGACGATCGCCGGGTTGGACGCGATGATGCTCTCGAGCTCGACAGACGAGATCCACTCGCCGCCGGTCTTGATCATGTCCTTGGCGCGGTCGACGATCGTCATGAACCCGTCCGGGGTCACGGTCGCGACGTCGCCGGTGCGCAGCCAGCCGTCGTCGAACTTCGACTCGTCGGTCACGTTGCCCGCCGGGTCGTAGTAGGCGCCGGTGATCCACGGGCCGGACACCTCGAGCTCGCCCGCGGACTCGCCGTCCCACGGCTGCTCGGAGCCGTCGTCGCCGATGAGACGCGCGGCGACGGGCGACGGGAAGCGGCCCTGGGTCACGCGGTAGGCGAACTCGGTCTCCTCGGTCGCGCTCGCCGGCGGTCGTGCGACCGTGCCCAGCGGCGACGTCTCGGTCATGCCCCACGCGTGGATGATCGTGACGCCGTACTCGTCGAACTTCTTGATCATCGACGGCGGGACCGTCGCGCCGCCGACGACGACCTCGCGCAGGTGGCTGATGTCCTGCGGCTTCGCGTCGAGCATCGCCGAGACGCCCGCCCAGATGGTGGGCACGGCTGCGGCCAGCGTTGGCTTCGCGGCGTCCATGATCTGCAGGATGGGCTCGGGCTGAAGGAAGCGGTCGGGCATGATCAGCGTCGCGCCGCACATCATGGCGGCGTACGGCAGACCCCACGACATGACGTGGAACATCGGCACGATGGCGAGCATCCGGTCGGCGTTGGACAGCCGCATGCCCATCGTCGTCGTGACGATGAGCGAGTGCAGGTAGATGCTGCGGTGCGAGTAGACGACACCCTTGGGGTCACCGGTGGTGCCCGAGGTGTAACACATGACGGCCGCGTCGTTCTCGTCGACGTCGGGCCACGCGAAGGTTCCCTCCTCGCCTGCGATGAGCTCGTCGAACTGGTGGACGGTGATGCCCTCGGGTGCGGTGATCGCGTCGGCCGGTCCGTTGACGACCACGACGTGCTTCACGTTCGGGGTGCCCTGCAGGTACTGGCTGAGCATCGGCGCGACGGTGGCGTCGACGAAGATCACCTTGTCGTCGGCGTGATTGATGATGAAGACGGCCTGCTCGGGCGACAGCCGGAGGTTGAGCGTGTGCAGCACGGCGCCCATCGACGGCACGCCGGCGTAGAGCGCCTGGTGCTCGCTGTTGTTCCACATGAACGTCGCGACGCGGTCGCCGCGTTCGACGCCGAGCTTGGTGAGTGCGTTGGCGATCTTGGCGCCCGTCTCGGCGATCTCGGCGAACGACTGGGACCGCAGCGAGTCGCCGGTCCAGGTCTGGATCGACGCCTCCGGGAACATCCGGCGGCTGTACTCGACGAGGCTGGGAATCGTCAGGGCACCGCGTTGCATCGTTGTCTGGATCAAGTGAGTCTCCATTCATCACGCCGTCCGGATGTCCCGGACCATGGGTTCGCCGGAAAGTGAGAGGCTTCACTCCGTCATCGGCTAGTTTGCAACATTAGACCAAGTCGCGCGCACCATTCCTGAGAAATGGTGCAGACGGGTGACAGGAGGCTCGTGTTGTGACGTCGGACGACGTGGTGGCCATGGCCACCAGGAGATTCATCGCGGGCGAGCGGATCGAGGTCGGTGAGCTCGCCGTGGAGGCCGGCGTCAATCGGAGCACCGTCTACCGCCGCTTCCACGGTCGCGACGGTCTGCTCGGAGAAGTGGTCTGGGGTCTTACGTCGCGGACGATGGAGGCGGCGATCCGACGCGCGACCGGGGAGGGCCCGGTCCGGATCGCCTCCCTGATGGTCGAGTTCGCGACGCTGGCCAACCGGGCCGAGCACATCCGACTCTTCTTCAGTCGCGAGCCCGAACGCGCACTACGGGTGATGACGACGCAGGCCGGTGGCGTGCAGCCGCGGATCGTCGAGCGCATCACGGAGGTGATCGACGACGAGGTCGCCGCCGGGCGCCTCACGTCGCCGCTCCCGACACCCGACCTGGCGCTGATCCTGGTGCGGATCACCGAGACGTTCGTCTACGCGAACGTGATCACCGGGGAGGAACCCGACGCGGTGAAAGTCGGGCAGGCGTGCGGAGCGTTGCTCGGTGTCCGGGTTCACGCACTGTCGAGGGCGGCGACGATCACCGGCACGTGACTGTGCTCGACGTCTTTCGCGGCGGTGGCCAATTCGATGTCGGCTCCGGTGGCGCGCTCGCGCAGTCGAGCCAGCGCGTCGGCGGCGGATCCGACGGCCAGCTCGTCCCGGTAGCGCGCAGCGAACAGTTCGTACTGGTCACGGTGCGCGTGGTACCAGCGGCGCAACTCGTCAGACGGCGCGACGTCCTTGCACCAGTCGCCGATGCGCGAGTCGTCCTTTCTGATGCCGCGCGGCCACAGTCGGTCGACGAAGACCCGGTCGGCTGCAGGGGGATCGTAGACGCGGGTGGCGGTGACGGTCACCCGACGCTCACCGCCTCGCGGAGGGCGGCCCGCTCCAGGCTGTGGCGCACGAACGAGACCGCCTCGCGCTGCCAGAGCGCGATGTGATCGAGCATCGGATGTCCGCCTCCCGGGACGCCGATGTACGTCGCGTCGAGTCCACGATCGGCGAGTTCGGCGATGCCCTTCGCGGTCCGCGCCGGGTAGGTGACGGTGTCGGCCTCGCCGTGCACCGCGACGACCCGGACACCGTCGTGGATGTGCCGCCAGTCGGCGTGCTGCCACCACGGTGCGAGCGCGAGGATGTCGGTGACGCGCTCGTCGTCGCCGAGCAGTGCTGCGATGCGGCCGCCCATCGAGTGTCCGATCACGGCGACGGGCACTCCCGGCGTCGCACGACTCATCTGCTCCACGGCGTTCCGGGCGTACGGCATAGGGCTGGCCTGCCCGCCGTTCCAGCCGTACACGCGGTATCGCGCCTGATGGACGCGGACCCGACTGCCGAATGTCGCCGCGATCGACGCGGTGAACGGGTACATCCGCACCGCGGACCCCTGCCACGGCGAGAACGGCCGGTAACTGAAGTCGGTGCCGCCGGGCAGCACCAGCACATTGAGATCGGGAACCCGACCTCGATCTCGCGTGAACAATGGGACCCCTGTCTGCACGTCGCTCGTCTGCGCGTCGCTGTCGCCACCGACAATAGCGACGACGCGATGGCAGAATCGTTCGCATGGCGCACCCGAGAGCTGGAACCCCCGCACGTGGCGACGACCTGATCGACGTCGCGGCCGTCGAGCGGGCCTACTATGACGTGAATCCGGATCCGGCGGACCCCGGTCAGCGCGTAGCGTTCGGGACGTCGGGTCACCGCGGATCGAGTGTGAACGGGTCGTTCAACGAGGCCCACGTGCTGGCGATGACACAGGCGATCGTCGAGCATCGCGAACGTGCGGGTATCGAGGGGCCGGTGTTCATCGGCTTCGACACCCACCTGCTGTCGAAGCCGGCCTGGCGGTCGGCGATCGAGGTGCTGGCGGGCAACGGGGTCACCGTCTTCACCGCAGTGGACGACGACTACACGCCGACCCCCGCGGTGAGCCGCGCGATTCTGCGATTCAACGCCGAGAATCCATCCGTGCAGGCCGACGGCATCGTCGTCACACCGTCGCACAATCCGCCCGCGGACGGCGGGTTCAAGTACAACCCGCCGAACGGGGGCCCGGCGGACACTCCGATCACCACACCGATCGCCGAGCGCGCCAACCAGATCCTGGAGAACGGGCTGCGGGACGTGCAGCGGATCCCGTTCGAGCGGGCCCGCGGCTCCGAGCTGGTGATCGAGTACCCGTTCTCGGGTGAGTACGTCACCGCTCTCGGCGACGTCGTCAATCTGGGCGCGATCGCCGCGGCGGGCGTCGAGATCGGAGCCGATCCGCTCGGCGGGGCGTCGGTGAACTACTGGTCGGAGATCAAGGACTTCTACGGGCTGGACGGGCTCACCGTCGTCAACCCGACCGTCGATCCGGCGTTCGGTTTCATGACTCTCGACACCGACGGCAAGATCCGCATGGACTGCTCGTCGCCGAACGCGATGGCGTCGTTGATCTCGCGACGCGACGAGTTCGACATCGCGACCGGCAATGACGCCGACGCCGACCGGCACGGCATCGTGACCGGTGACGCCGGGCTGATGAACCCGAACCACTACTTGGCCGTCGCCATCGACTACCTGTTCTCGCACCGCGACGGATGGCGCGACGGCGCGGCCGTCGGGAAGACGCTGGTGTCGTCGTCGTTGATCGATCGAGTGGTCGGCGGCCTCGGACGCCGACTGCTGGAGGTTCCGGTCGGCTTCAAGTTCTTCGTCGACGGGCTGCTCGACGGTTCGGTCGGGTTCGGCGGCGAGGAGAGCGCCGGGGCCTCGTTCCTCACCGTCGACGGTCGTCCGTGGTCGACCGACAAGGACGGCATCATCATGAACCTGTTGGCGTCGGAGATCCTCGCCGTGTCAGGTAAGACGCCGTCGGAGCGCTACGCCGAGCTGGCCGAGCAGTACGGGGAGTCCGCGTACGCGCGCATCGACGCCCCGGCCGGGCGGGAGCAGAAGGCGAAGCTCGGCGCGCTGTCGTCGAGCCAGGTGTCGGCGAACGAGCTCGCGGGGGAGAAGATCACCGCGATCCTTACCGAGGCGCCCGGAAACGGTCGTCCGATCGGTGGTCTCAAAGTGACGACCGACAACGCCTGGTTCGCCGCCCGCCCGTCCGGCACCGAGGATGTCTACAAGATCTATGCCGAGAGCTTCCGCGGCGCGGATCACCTCGCGCAGGTCCAGGAACAGGCACAGGCCCTCGTCGACTCGGTTCTCGCCGACTGAGCCGTCTCCTCGGTTCCTCGAGCACAGTCGAGAGGCCGCTACAGTCGTAGGCGTGAGCAAGAGCAGCGAGAACGCGAACTACGAGCCGAAGGCGACGTCGAGCCGGGCGTCGTACGTTCTGATCGCGTTGGGCGTGATCGTGGTGGCACTGGTCGTCGGCGGTGTGCTGTGGCAGACGAACAAGGACTACCCGCCGGTCGACGACAAGGTGCTCGCCGAGAACGCGTCGTTCATCGTCGGTGATCGGACCGCTCCCGAGACCATCGACGTCTTCGAGGACTTCAACTGTCCGCACTGCAAGGCGTTCGAGGAGACGTCCGGCGCCGCGATTCAGGCGAGGGTCGTAGCGGGTGAGGTGCGGGTTCGCTACCACATGCTGAACTTCCTCGACAAGGAGTCCGGGTCGGGCGACTTCTCGTCGCGCGGTGCGGGCGCGATCCTCTGCGTGGCTCGAAACGACAATCGGGACGTGTTCTGGAAGCTGCACTCGCAGCTGTTCGCGAAGTCGGGCGACGACCCGTCGAACGCCGACATCGCGAAGCTCGCCGCAGACGCCGGCGCGACTCCGGCGACGCAGAAGTGCATCGTCGACGGGGCGCTCGTCGACGATGCGCGCACTATGGCGGACGAGTCGAGCAACCAGCTCAAGAACTCCACCAAAGGCGACATCGTGACGCCGACGGTCCTGTCGGCCGGCACCGTCGTCGACGGCATCACCGATGGCACCGGCTGGCTCGACGAGCTGATCGCCAACCCGCCGAAGTCGTAGTCGGAGCCTCCTCGGTCAGAACGGCGGTTCGCCCGCGCTGTCGAAGTCTTCGGTGCACGCCCGTGCGAAACGACGTTGTGAGCGGAGTCGCATGCGATAGGCGCGTTTGGTCGCAGCCCGGGTCGCGGACCGCTGTGGTGGTTCCGATAGATCGGGCGTTCCGGGCTCGACGGGTGCGCCGTGCCTGCAGGGGAGCAGTCCGAGCTCGGGGACCAGCCACTGGTTCCTCGCTCGCGTCCGGACGGACTGGCCGGACGGAGTGACGGTCTCCACCCAGATGATCCCGTTGGCGTCGACGATCTGGTCGTCCAGCCATCCGTCCACGAACGTCTTCACCAGGTGGTGGAAGCGGCACTTCGGAGCCAGGTTGCATGGGCAGGTGGCGCCGCCCGACTCCGGGTCGGCATGGTTGTACTCGGTGACGTGGTCGAGATCGCACGACCACGCCTCCCGCGTGCAGCCGGGTACCGAGCACTTGCCGTGGACGGCTCGGACCGCGGTGTCGGTCGCCGCCGTCGGCCGGTACGGGTTTCCTGCTTGTGCGGGGTTGTCGGCGACCGCCGCCAGGTCGAGCGGCCGTATGGTGGCGCCGGGGCGAGCAGCGGCCTCTCGCACGTGGTGCGAATCGATCACGCCGTAGCCGTCCATCCATCCCGCCTTGTCCGACTCGCCGTTCAGCGTCGACGCGTCGGCGACGACATGGACGACGACACGTGCGAAACGCTCGTCCAACTCGGGGTCGGACGCGGTGGCCGGGCATTCGGGGTTGCCGCAGTCGCAGGTGAACCTACCGCCGGTGAGGCGAGCGACGGCGAGGTCGGCACGACGGGCGCCGACCGACCGTGAGTCGTCAGCGCAGGTCAGTTCGGCGGCCGACGCATCGACTGCCTTCTTGGCGAGGAGGACCTGCTCCGGGTCCGCGGCGATGGTGAGCACGGACTCGTCGCCGTCGTGCGACACCGTGACGCCCTTACCGCGTGCCTGGCGGGCGTCGCGTACGGCGTCGGGATCGATCTCTGCGACGTGGCGACGAGCGATCGACGACGCGTCCGTCTTGGACACCGAACCGCTCTCGCGGATCTCGGTGGCGATCTCCGCGTCGACGGCGCACATGACCTCGGCGTCGACGATCGCCTTGCACTGCAGGATGATCTCGCGGAACGCCGCGACGGAGATCAGGCCGTCTCGGAGCAGATTCGCCACTCGCGGGAGACGGTCGCGTGCTTCCACCGCGATGTCGACGATGGTGCGGCCGGCGCCGTTCGACATGGACATCAGCGTCGCGATCTCGGCGCCGAGAACGGTCTCCGCACCGAGCAGGAGGCGGTCCGACTCGGAATCGCCTGCTTCGATCCCGGCAGTCCGGCGATCGAGGACGGCGATCACGAGCTGCAGCCGACGCCACATCAACGTCGATTCCGCGGCCCACAGCGAGCGGTACTCACCGAGATCGTCGTAGTCGTTGCCGGACGACTCGACTCCGAGCGCATCGAGGTCGATTCGGTCAGTGGACGTTGTGGTCGTCACCGCGGCCTCCCCGCCTCGTTCGAATGTGTGTTCTATATTATCTTCTCGATATAGTGAAGGCAACAGGGTTATCGAACAAATATGCTAGTGAGGTCTCGAGTCGGATGTTCTGCTCTGGTGGGTGCTCGGCCCACGTCGGGGCGCAGGCCAGGGGATTTGGTCGCCGGGAACGCAGTACGGTAACTTAGCTAGCGCACTCAGAAAGGCAACTGCCTGGGAGCGACCAAATGAACACGGGGCTATGGCGCAGCTGGTAGCGCACCACACTGGCAGTGTGGGGGTCAGGGGTTCGAGTCCCCTTAGCTCCACTTCGAAAACCCGCTCTGGCCTCGGTCAGGGCGGGTTTCTTTGTGTGCTGATCGGCGCTCAGGCCGAATGGCCTGGGTCGATCGAGTCACCGATCGACAGACTCACCCACGCCGACAGCTCGGAGTTGTTGTGGCGTACTTCGCCGGCTACAGGAGCGAGCAGGTGGCCCGTGTGGTCGCCCATGTCGAATCGGTCGATGAAGCTGCCGACGAGACACACGCCGGCATCGGTCAGTACAGGCACACCGCGCGGCC
>JASLJL010000511.1 GCA_030152405.1 Gordonia sp. (in: high G+C Gram-positive bacteria)
TGGCGTCCACGGTTCACCGATCGCATCGTGTTGGTGAGGATCTCCTCGAAGCCGGCCAGCTTGTCGTCGACGTAGATGTCGCAGTCGCCACGCAGACGGTCCGACTCCGCGTGCGCCGCGTCGACGATGCGCTCGGCCTCACTCTTGGCCGCGGCGACGACCTCCGAGTCGGAGACGAGGCGCTGCTGTTCGGCGATGCCGTCCGCCACCGACTTGTGGTAGCTGGCGTCGCCGGCCTCGACGACGCGGGCCGCCTCGGCACGTGCTCGGCCGGTGACGGCCTCGAACTCGCGGTTGGCGCTCGCTTCGAGACGACGAGCCTCGTCGTCGGCGGCGTCGATGGTCTGCTGAGCGTGAGCTCCCGCCTCGTCGACCAGGCGATCGGCCTTGGCCTGCGCCTCGGCGACGATGCGCTCGGCCTCGGCGCGGGCGTGCGCCAGCATCGACTCGGAGTCGTTCTCGGCGCCGGTGATCAGCTTGTCCGAGGTGTCGCGCGCATTGCCGACGATGGTGTCGCGCTCGTCGAGCACGTCCTGCGCGTCGTCGAGCTCTCCCGGGAGCGCGTCACGCAGGTCGTCGAGCAGTTCCAGGACGTCACCTCGAGGCACGAGGCAACCAGCGGTCATCGGGACGGTGCGCGCCTCTTCGACGAGTGCGACGAGTTCGTCCAGCGCTTCGAATACGCGGTACACGGTTACTCCGATCCGGCACAAGGCCTTGATGTTCTTGTGGCCATTGTGCCGAATGGTACGGCTGTGACTCAGGAGGATGAGTCGGCGTGTCGCAGCCTTCGACTCCGCTCAGGGATCAGAGAACCGAGAGTCGTCTCGGAGAAAGAGATCAGACAGCGCGGGCGCCGGCGATCTTGTCGGCGAGCGCACGATGGATGTGCGGCGACAGGTAGGGGGTCACGTCGCCGCCGAGCTTGGCGACCTCCTTCACAAGCGAGCTCGAGACGTGAGCGAACCGCGGATCGGTCAGCATGAAGAAGGTCTCGGCGTCGGCGAGTTCGCGGTTCATCTGGGCCATCGGCGTCTCGTAGGCGAAGTCGGTCTCCGAGCGCAGCCCCTTGACGATCGTCGGCAGATTGTCGTCGCGGACCAGGTCGACGAGCAGACCCGACCAACTGCGGACCTCCACATTCGGCAGGTCCGCGCAGTCCTCGCGAATCAGCGCGATGCGCTCGTCGATGGAGAACATCCCCTGCTTGTTGGGATTGACGACGACGGCCACGACCACGCGATCGAAGCGAGCGGCAGTCCGCTCGACGACGAACCGATGTCCCGAGGTGAAGGGATCGTACGAACCGGGGCAGACCGCAGCACTCATGGCGCCGAACTTACCGGTCCGAGAAATCCGATGCACGGACACCCAGATGCACGATCGAGTCGCCGTACTTCTTCGACGAGACCTCGTCCACGCCGTCCGGCCACGAGATGGGAGCCGTTCGGGCGCCGCGTTCGACGAGGACCCACGCGCCATCAGAGAGAGCGGGCACCAACGAGGTGAGGACGGCGTCGACAGCCGCCGTCGTCACGTCGTACGGCGGGTCGATGAACGCGAGGTCGAACGGACCCGCCGCGGCCGACAGGAACGACTCGACGGTCCGGTCGACCACCCGGGCCCGACCCCCGGCTCGGCACGTCGCGATGTTGTCGCGGACGACTTTCGCCGCCTTCCGGTCCGCCTCCACCAGGACGGCGGACGCCGCACCGCGCGAGACCGCCTCCAGGCCGAGAGCGCCGGTCCCCGCGTACAGGTCGACGACGCGGAAGCCCTCGATGTCGACGCGCGCACCGAGCATGGAGAACACCGCCTCGCGCACCCGGTCGGACGTGGGCCTCGTGGTGTCGGCGGGAACACTGAGTCGGCGGCCCCGGAACTCTCCGGCGATGATCCTGGTCATATCGGTTACCCATCGTATCGTCGTGGCATGCGTACGCGTGTGAACGCCTGGAGCCCGGCCCCGCCGACCGTCGCCGACCCGAACCCCGAGGCGTCGGCCGCGCGCGCTGCGGAGATCCTCGACGGCCGTCGGACCGTGGTGCTCACCGGCGCCGGGATCTCGACCCCGTCCGGCATCCCCGACTACCGGAGTCCTGGATCGCCGTCGCGTACCCCGATGACCATCGACCAGTTCCTCTCCTCCCCCGACTTCCGCCGCCACTACTGGGCACGGAATCACCTCGGCTGGCGCCACATGGACGCCGCACAGCCGAATGCCGCACACCGGACGATCACCGCGATGCGCGAATCCGGCCAGGCCACCGGGGTGATCACCCAGAACGTCGACATGCTGCACCTCAAGGCGGGGACCCTGCCTGCACTCGATCTCCACGGGTCATACGGACGAGTGGTGTGCCTCGACTGCGGCGCACTCCGGTCGCGCCACACCCTCGCCGAACGGCTCGACGCAGCGAATCCCGGATACTCCGAGCGGATGCGGAGCCGCGGAGCGATCGAGGTGGCTCCCGACGCCGACGCCGTCCTGCACGACACCGCCGACTTCGTGATGGTCGACTGCGAATACTGCGGGGGCGTGCTCAAGCCCGACATCGTCTACTTCGGCGAGTCCGTGCCGCGGCGGGTGAGCGATCAGGCCTTCGCGATGGTGGACGACGCCGAGGCGATGCTCGTCGCCGGATCGTCGCTCACCGTGATGTCGGGTTTGAGGTTCGTTCGCCGCGCCGCGAAAGCACGCATTCCGGTCGTGATCGTGAACCGCGGAGAGACGCGCGGCGACGATCTCGCGACGCTCAAGATCGACCATCTGTGCGAGGTGATCCTCCCGGCGATGGTCCCAGATCCGACGTTACTGTGATTTATCGCACACCAAACCTGTGAACTGCACAAAGACCGGACATTCGCGCGTTCCGTAGGGCGATCGGGTGACATCGGTGTGTGCCCTCGTTAGCCTCGGTCACGTCATGAACCCGGACAACAGCGCGATCCAAACCAATGAGCGCGCCGGAGTCGCCTACCGGCGGCCCCGGGCCACCGACGGCCTGCGGATGTGGGAGATTGCCCGCGATTCCCAGGTCCTCGACGTGAACTCGAGTTACGCCTACGTCCTGTGGGCGGTCGACTTCGCAGACACGTCGATCATCGCCGAGGTCGACGGACGGCCCGTCGGCTTCATCACCGGATATCGCAGGCCGGATGCCTCCGATGTCCTCATGGTGTGGCAGGTGGCGGTGGATGCCGATCAACGCGGCAAGCAGATCGCGGGCACCATGCTCCGCGAACTGTTCGCGCGATCGGGAGTCACCGCGATCCACACCACGATCAGCCCCGACAACGACGCCTCCCAGCGTCTGTTCGGCGGGGTCGCTCGATCCCTCGGCTTGCACTTCTCTCGCGAGCCCTTCCTCGAGGCCGAACTCTTCGGCGACTCGCACGAGCCGGAAGACCTGTACCGGCTCGAGCCGACGGCTACTGACTAAGTGACCGCCGACAATCCGTAAGGACACATAACACAATGACGACGATCAACACCGCCTTGGACGACGACACCTTCACTCAGCACGAATCTCAAGTCCGTTCTTACTGCCGCGACTGGCCGGCCCTCTTCGACACCGCGGTCGGCAGCCGTCTGACCGATGTCGACGGTCGTACCTACCTCGACTTCTTCGCAGGCGCAGGCGCACTCAACTACGGACACAACAATCCGTTCCTGAAGTCCGCACTCCTCGACTACATCGAACGCGACGGCATCACTCACGGCCTCGACATGAACACCCGCGCCAAGGGCGCCTTCCTGTCGACGTTCGCCGAGAAGATCCTCGCGCCGCGCGGTCTCGACTACGTCGTGCAGTTCCCCGGCCCGACCGGGACGAACGCCGTCGAGTCGGCTCTGAAGCTGGCCCGCAAGGTCACCGGCCGCGAGGCGATCGTCAACTTCACGAACGCCTTCCACGGCATGACCCTCGGCTCGCTGTCGGTCACCGGCAACGCCATGAAGCGTGCGGGCGCCGGCATTCCGCTGGTCCATTCCACCCCGATGCCGTTCGACAACTACATGGGCGGCGCCACCGAGGACTTCGCGTGGTTCGAGCGCGTCCTCAACGACGAGGGCAGCGGCCTCAACAAGCCCGCCGCCGTCATCGTCGAGACCGTGCAGGGTGAGGGCGGCGTCAACGTCGCCCGCGCCGAGTGGCTGCGTGGACTCGCCGACCTGTGCAAGCGCCAGGACATGCTGCTCATCGTCGACGACGTGCAGATGGGCTGCGGCCGCACCGGCGACTTCTTCTCCTTCGAGGAGGCCGGCATCGTCCCCGACATCGTGACGCTGTCGAAGTCGATCGGCGGCTACGGAATGCCGATGGCGCTCACCCTCATTCGTCGCGATCTCGACGTCTGGGAGCCCGGCGAGCACAACGGCACGTTCCGCGGAAACAACCCCGCGTTCGTCACGGCGAAGGCCGCGATCGACCTCTACTGGTCCGACGACAAGCTGTCGGTCTCGACCAAGGCCAAGGGGATCGCGATCTCCGAGCACTTCGACGAGCTGTGCGAACGGTTCGACGGCATCAGCCACCGTGGTCGCGGCATGGTCCAGGGCCTCGTCTTCGAGGACGCGCCCAAGGCCGACGAGGTCTGCGCCAAGGCATTCGAGCGCGGGCTGCTCGCCGAGACCTCCGGTCCGTCCGGCGAGGTGGTGAAGCTGCTCCCGGCCCTCACCATCACCGACGTCGAGCTCAACGAGGGTCTCGCGATCCTGTCCGCCGCAGTCGAGGAGGTCCTCGCATGATCGTCCGCACCACCGCAGAGATCACCGGAACAGACCGCGAGGTCGCAGACCCGAAGGGCAACTGGGTCTCCAAGCGCATCGTGCTCGGCGGCGACATGGTCGGCTTCTCGTTCCACGAGACCACCATCAAGGCCGGTTCCATCAACGAGTTCCACTACGCGAACCACGTGGAGGCGGTCTGGCTCGTCGAGGGTTCGGGCACGCTCCTCGACCGCGAGACGGGCAAGAAGTACCCGCTCGGCCCGGGCAGCATGTACCTGCTGAACGGCAACGAGCGCCACACGGTCGTGGTGGACGAGCAGATGCGCATGCTCTGCGTGTTCAACCCGCCGGTCGTCGGCACCGAGGTGCACGACGAGAACGGCATCTACCCGCTCGTCGAGGTCCCCGCCCCGGCTCCGGTCGGTGAGCCCGCGGGACGTCACCGCGCATAAGGCGCGTTCAGGCGGGAACGAGATCGTCCGCGTGGATGATCGGGCGCTGAAGGTCGCCGGGCAATTCGTCCGTCGACCGCCCGATCATCCGCGCGACGTCGTCTGCGTCGTACGCCACCACTCCCCTGGCACGCACCGTGCCCGAGACGTCGACGAGATCGACGACGTCCCCGCTTGAGAAGTTTCCATGCGCCTGGGTGACACCGGCCGCGAGCAGCGAACGACGCCGCAGGCAGACGGCTGTGATCGCACCGTCGTCGAGCACCAGCCGCCCGTGTGACTCGGCTGCGTGCCGCACCCAGAACCGCCGTGCGGACAGCCGTTCGGGCCGCGCCGCGAAGACCGTGCCGACCGAGGCGTCGCGCAGCGCGTCAGCGGCGTGGGCGGCCGACGCCAGTAGCACCGGCACACCCGAATCCGACGCGAGGCGGGCCGCGGCCAGTTTCGAGGCCATGCCGCCGGTGCCCAACGCACCTCCCGATCCCGCGATCACTCCGTCGAGGTCCTCGGGCCCGTCGACCTGGTCGATCAGCGTCGCCGGACGTCCGTCCGGACCCGGCTTCCGCGGGTCGCCGGTGTACAGGCCGTCGACGTCCGAGAGCAGGACGAGCGCGTCGGCGCTGACCAGATGCGCGACGAGGGCGGCGAGACGGTCGTTGTCGCCGAACCTGAGTTCGTTCGTCGCCACCGTGTCGTTCTCGTTGACGACGGCCACCGCATGCAGAGACCGCAAGCGGTCGAGGGTGCGCTGCGCGTTCGCGTGATGTGAGCGGTTCGAGATGTCGTCCGCCGTCAGGAGCACCTGCCCCACCACTCGGTCGTAACGGCCGAACGACGTCCCCCACGCATGCGCCAACGCCAGCTGCCCGACACTCGCGGCCGCCTGTTTGGTGGCGAGATCAGTGGGACGCTTGCGGAGCCCGAGCGGTGCGATGCCTGCTCCGACAGCGCCCGACGACACGACGATGACGTCCGACCCCGCACGCATGCGCGCTTCGAGGGCGTCCACGAGTGCATCCAATCGCGCACGGTCCAGCCCGCTGGAGAAGTCGGTCAGCGCCGACGAACCGATCTTGACGACGATGCTCCGGGCGGACGCGATCCCCGCGCGGACCTCACTCATCGTCGAGAACGTCCTCGTCCCACCCGAGGCTCTGCTCGCCGTCGGCGTCGGAGTTCTCGCGCCGCAGCTTGCGCGCCACCTTGCGTTCGGCCGCGCCGACGCGGTCGTTGCGCTCGAGACGGATGTCGGTGCCGCGTCCGGTGATCGGCACGGCGTCGCCCGTCGGCGTGGTCGGCTCCCAGTCGAACGTCATGCCCGCGATGGTCACCGCCGCGCCCGGCTTCGCACCCCGCTTGACCAGCGCGGTCTCCACGCCGAGACGGTAGAGACGATCGGCAAGGTAGCCGACGGCCTCGTCGTTCTCGAACTGCGTCTGGATGATCCACCGCTCGGGGCGAGCGCCGCGGACGATGAAACCGCCCTCGATCGACGGATCGTCCTCGATCGTGAACTCGCCCTGGTCGACAGCCTTGGGGCGGATGATCGCCCGACGAGCGACCGGCTTCGCGTTCTTGGCACGGTACTCCCGGACCATCTCGGCGAGCGCGTACGTGAGCTCTGAGAGTCCCTGGTGAGCGACGGCAGAGATCCGGTACACCGGCCATCCACGCTCGGCGATGTCGGCCTCGACGAGGTCGGCGAGCTCGGCGGCTTCGGGGATGTCGACCTTGTTGAGCACGACGATGCGCGGGCGGCTCGCGAGATCGCCCAGCGAGTGGTCGGCATCGAGCGCCGGACGGTACGCGGCGAGCTCGGCCTCGAGCGCGTCGATGTCCGACAACGGATCGCGTCCGGGATCGAGAGTCGCGCAGTCGACGACGTGAGCGAGCACCGCACAGCGCTCCAGGTGACGGAGGAACTCGAGTCCGAGTCCACGTCCCTCCGAGGCGCCGGGGATGAGGCCGGGGACATCAGCGACGGTGAAAACGTCGGCGCCCGCGGTGACGACACCCAGGTTCGGGGTCAGCGTGGTGAACGGGTAGTCGGCGATCTTCGGCTTCGCCGCCGACAGCACCGAGACCAGCGACGACTTGCCGGCCGACGGGAATCCGACGAGGCCGACGTCCGCGACTGATTTGAGTTCGAGAATCAGCTCGCGTTCCTCGCCGGGCTCCCCCAGCAGAGCGAAGCCGGGTGCCTTGCGTGCCTTCGACGCGAGGGCTGCGTTCCCGAGTCCGCCGCGTCCGCCCTGTGCGGCGACGAACTCGGTGCCCTCGCCGACCATGTCCGCGAGGATGTTGCCCTTGTCGTCGAGCACCACGGTGCCGTCCGGGACGGGCAGGACGAGTTCCTCGCCGTTGGCCCCGCTCCGGTTGTCACCGTGGCCCGGACGACCGTTGGTGCCGCGAGCGTGCGGTCGGAAGTGGAAGTCCAGGAGCGTGTGCACCTGCGGATCGACGACGAGCCGCACATCGCCGCCGTTGCCGCCGTTGCCGCCGTCGGGGCCGCCGAGCGGCTTGAACTTCTCACGGTGAACGGACGAGCAGCCGTGGCCGCCGTTGCCTGCTACGACATCGATCTTGACGCGGTCGACGAAACGCGACACTGGACGTCTCCTTTGCGAAACGAAAGAAGCAGGGCGGGTCGGGGTTCGCGTTGATCCCTGACCCGCCCTGCTGGAAGAGCTTTGTTACCAGAACATCTGGTGTCAGACCGCGGCCGACTCCGGGACGATGTTCACGGTCTTGCGGCCGCGCTTCGTGCCGAACTGCACCGCGCCGGCCTCGAGAGCGAACAGCGTGTCGTCGCCACCGCGACCGACGTTGACGCCCGGGTGGAACTTGGTTCCGCGCTGGCGGATCAGGATCTCGCCTGCGAGCACCTGCTGGCCGCCGAAACGCTTGACGCCGAGTCGCTGAGCATTCGAATCGCGACCGTTGCGCGAGCTGGATGCACCCTTCTTATGTGCCATGGTTCATTCCTCCTGAAAGAAAAAGTGCGTTGCTTACTTGATACCGGTGACCTTGAGGACCGTCAGGTTCTGACGGTGACCCTGGCGCTTGTGGTAGCCGGTCTTGTTCTTGAACTTGTGAATGCGGATCTTCGGGCCCTTGACGTGCTCGAGGATCTCGGCGTCGACCGACACCTTGGCGAGCTTGTCCGCATCGGTGGTCAGGTTCGCACCGTCGACGACCAGCGCCACCGGCAGCGCGACGCTGCTGCCCTGCGCGGCGTCGATCTTCTCAACCTTCACAATGTCGCCCTCGGCGACCTTGTACTGCTTACCGCCGGTCTTGACGATCGCGTACGTAGCCATCCAGCTGTCCTCTAACTTGTCTCATCGGGCCGAAGCCGCAGGCCAGTCCTGCGCTTCAGCGAATATTTGGTGCTGCACGCCTCGAGGATCCGTCCTCAAAGCTGTTCCAGTTGAGCGCGCACGTCAGCGCGCGTCAACGGATGCGACCTGTCAAGGTTACGGCAGCACATCCCATCAGGTCAAACTCACCGCGCCGCGTGTCAGTCGGTGCTCGGCGGCGGACCCGCCGCACGTCGTCCGCTGCGGCGACGCGGCGTCCTCGTGACCGACACGACCGGCTCCGCGGTCTGCGCCGCGACAGTCGTCACCGGCGCTTCGCTGCTCACGGTGATCGCCTCGGGCGCCACCGCGGTGGGAGCAGAGGGACGTCGGACCGCACGCCTGCGGCGACGCACCGCACCGGCCTCCACGGCAGGCGCCGTGTCAGCTGCCGGCTTGTCGGCAGCAGGCTTCTCGGCGACCGGCTTCTCGGCGACCGGAGTCTCCGCCTGCTTCGTCGTCTTCGGCTCCACGACGGGCTCGGGAGCCGCAGGCGCCTCAACGACCGCCTGCGCATCGTGGGACCGGTCGTGATCATGCGTGTGAGCGTGATCGTGGTCGTGCGAGTGCTCGTCGTCGTGGTGCGCCATCGTCCGGAACAACGGATGCTCGGCGGCGGGCTTGTGCGGGGCCTTCGGCTCCGGCGCGGCCTTCACCGGCTCCGGAGCAGGCGCCTCGGAGCGTCCCTTCTTGCGACGCGACCGTCGGCTTCCCGAATCACCGCGCGACGCGTCGTCGGACGACGCCGGACGGACCTCGACCGGGTTCGCGTGGACGATCACTCCCCGACCGGCGCATGCGGTGCACGTGGTGGAGAACGCTTCCAGCAGGCCGGTGCCGAGACGCTTGCGGGTCATCTGGACCAACCCGAGCGACGTCACCTCCGACACCTGGTGGCGGGTGCGGTCGCGGGCCAGCGCCTCGGTGAGGCGACGCAGCACCAGATCGCGGTTGGATTCGAGGACCATGTCGATGAAGTCGACGATGATCATGCCGCCGATGTCGCGCAGACGCATCTGGCGGACGATCTCCTCGGCCGCCTCCAGGTTGTTCCTGGTGACCGTCTCCTCGAGGTTGCCACCCGATCCGGTGAACTTGCCGGTGTTGACGTCGACGACGGTCATCGCCTCGGTGTGCTCGATGATCAGCGTTCCGCCGGACGGCAGCCACACCTTGCGGTCCAGAGCCTTGGCGAGCTGCTCGTCGATCCGGTGGACGGCGAACGAGTCGGGAGCGTCGGCGTGCGCCTTCGTGAACTCCTCGACGCGCTCAGACAGGTCGGACGCGACGTCGTTGACGTACCCGGAGACCAGGTTCCACGCCTTGTCGCCCTCGACCACGAGCTTGCTGAAGTCCTCGTTGAACAGGTCGCGGACCACGCGGACGAGCAGATCGGGCTCCTCGTAGAGCGCACGCGGAGTCCCCGACGCCTTCTCCGAGTGCTCGGCGGCAGCCGCCTCGATGCCCTTCCACTGGGCTTCCAGACGTGCGACGTCGGCGGCGAGCTCCTCCGCGCTCACTCCCTCGGACGCGGTGCGGATGATCACACCCGCTTCGTCCGGGACGAGCTTGGACAGGATCTGCTTGAGCCGCTTGCGCTCGGTGTCGGGCAGCTTGCGGCTGATGCCGGTGGACGTGCCGCCGGGCACGTACACGAGGTAGCGGCCGGCGAGCGAGATCTGCGTCGTCAGACGGGCGCCCTTGTGCCCGATCGGGTCCTTGCTGACCTGAACCAAGACGTAGTCGCCGGGCTTGAGGGCCTGCTCGATCTTGCGGGAACGGCCGTCGAGACCCGCGGCCTCCCAATTGACCTCACCCGCGTAGAGCACGCCGTTGCGGCCGCGGCCGATGTCGACGAACGCCGCCTCCATGCCGGGCAGCACGTTCTGAACGCGCCCGAGGTAGATGTTGCCGACCATCGACTGCGAGGTCTCGGTGGTCACGAAGTGTTCGACGAGGACACCGTCCTCAAGGACTGCGACCTGCGTGTAGTCCTCGGTGGTCGCATTGGCGCCGCGTTCACGGATCACCATGACGCGTTCCACCGACTCCCGGCGAGCCAGGAACTCCGACTCGGTCAGGATCGGCGGCCGACGACGACCCGCGTCGCGTCCGTCACGGCGACGCTGACGCTTCGCCTCCAGTCGGGTGGAGCCGGAGATGCCCTGCACCTCGTCGCGGACCCGCTTGGTGCGGGGCTCGCGCTCGTGGACCACGGTGTTCGGCGGGTCGTCGTTCGTCGACGCCTCGTCGCCGTCACCGGCGCCACGACGACGCCGCCGGCGACGCCGACGCTTGCTGGTCGGGGTGGAGTCGTCGTCCTGGTCCCCGTCTGCCTCAGCCTGGTCGGCGTCGTCGGTGTCCGCCGAGTCGCCGGACTTCTCGTCTGTCGCGCTGTCGGTCCGCGCCTGCTTCTCGCCGGTTGCGGCCTGGTCGGCCGAGTCGTCGGTCTGAGCGTCGCTGTCAGCGTCGCCCGACGGAGTCGATCCGTTCTCGTCCGCGGGCTGATCGCCGCGACCGCGACCACGACCGCGACGTCCACGACGACGGCGCCGTGAGCGCGACTCGCCGTCGGAGTCGGCGTCGTCGGACGCCTCGTCCGCGGTCTTGTCTTCCGCAGTCTTGTCGTCTGCGGTCTTGTCATCCGCAGTATTGGTATCGGCGGCCGTCTCGTCTGCGGGCTTGTCGGCTGCAGGCTCGTCGACGACAGCGTCAGACGACTCGACGACCGGCGCGTCAGCGCTCTCATCGCCGGACTTCTTGCTCGACTTCTTGGCGCTCTTCTTCTTCGCCGACTTCTTCGGAGGCTCGGCGTCATCCGCGTCTACGGTGGCTGATGCGGCGGCGTCGGGACCCGCGAGCTCGGCGTCGGCCTTCTTCGACGCCTTGCGGTCGGCCTTCTTCTCGTCGGCCTTCTCGGCAGAGGGCTTGTCGGCGTCAGCCTTCTTCGCCTTCTTACGCGCGGCCTTCTTGGCGTCCTTCTCCTCGGTCGGCGCGTCGGCCGCGAGGAACAGCGGTGCGGTCGCGTCGCTCGCGGACGCCTGCGACGTCGGTTCGACGACCTCGACTGCGGAGAACAGCGATGCCGCGGGCGCGTCGGCGGTCTTGTCGCCTGCCGGGGCCTCGGCTGCCGCCGCTTCGGGCGCCGAGGCGCCGAGGCGTTGCGCGACGACGAGTGCGTCGTCGCGTGAGATGGACGACTGCGCAGTGCGCGCCGTCACCCCCAGCTCACCCAGATGCGCGAGCACTTCCCGGCTGGTGGAACCCAGCATTCGGGCGAGTGCGTGCACGCGGAGTCGAAGGGGAAAATGTTCCGCCGTGAAATCCGCCTTGTCGGCGTTCACCGGCGACCCGTTGTCGGTCACGTGGTCTCCTTGAGACCCCCGGGCGCGTCGGGCGTTTTAGTTCTCACGACGCGGCCACGCGAGGGCCTTCCCAATGTGTGCCGGTCGAAACGACCGGGTGTTGTGTGGTCTTCGCGTCGTCTTCGACGCCTTGCTGTGGCGGTGCGTCCGCCGAGCCCCGCCGCCAAAGTGTGACGACGTGAACTAGAACAAGTATCCCACACGTACCGGAGTTAACCTGCACGGCCTGGAAAAGTAACCCCCGCGCGCCGCGACGCGCAGGACGGAATCAGGAGTTCAGCGAGGGAAACCAGAGTGCGATCTCGCGGGCGGCGGACTCCGGCGAGTCGGAGCCGTGGACCAGGTTGAACTGGGTCTCGAGGCCGAAATCACCGCGGATGGTGCCGGGTGTGGCCTTCTCCACGGGATCGGTGCCGCCGGCAAGCTGGCGGAACGCCGAGATGGCGCGGGGACCCTCGACGACCAGTGCGACGACCGGGCCGGAGGTGATGAACTCCAGGAGGGAGCCGAAGAACGGGCGTTCGGCGTGCTCAGCGTAGTGCTCGCTGGCGATCTCGGTGGTGACGGTGCGCAGTTCGAGCGCGGCGAGGGACAGGCCCTTGCGCTCGATGCGGGAGATCACTTCACCGATGACACCGCGCTGCACGCCGTCGGGCTTGATGAGGACGAGAGTCTGTTCAGTCACCAGCACACTGTAACGACCGTCGTCCGGGCGTGTCGCGTCAGCTCGGGCAGTACTCGGGGTCGATCGCGAAGAAGCCGTAGCTGAACAGGCCCGTCTTCGTCCGGGGCGTGACGATGACCTGCACGCAGGCACCGGGCGTCTTCATCGCGGCGTCGAGTTCGGCGTCGATGATCTTCGCCATGTCGCTGTTGGCCTTCCGGAACGCGGGCGGAACCGGCAGGTTCTTGATCAGCGCACCGGGGGCCCGGTCGTTCATCCACTTGGTGGCGCCACGGGTGGCGATGTAACCGAAGGAGCCCTCTGGAACGGGCATCGGCAGGCTCGGAATCACCTCGGCGGTCTCGGCGTGCGTCGACGTGGGAGGCTCCGACGGAGTCGACGACGACGGCTCGGCGTGCGCGAGGGGCGCGGCGAGCAGCGGGACGGTCACCGCGACGATGGCGGCGGACACCAGGTGGGACGAGCGCATTGAATCCTTCCACCCGCTCCGTGTGAGCGGCGTTACTGGAACAAGTGTAACCGACCGTTTCGTCCGACCGACTCACGCACGTTGGCTGGGCAGGAGCCCCTTCTCGATCCGTGAGGCGACGTCCCTGCGGATGTAGGCGATGTACAGCCAGACGCAGAGGAAGATCACGCCGATGACGGCGATCGACCAGTGGAACAGTCCGCCCGCGATCAGCAGGACCTGCAGCACGAGGATGGCCGGCAGCGCCCACGAGCGACCGCACATGCCCGACAGCAGGACGTGTGCGAGCGCCATCGCGGCGAGGTACAGCCCTGATCCCCACCCGAGGCCACCGCCGATCTTGGCGATGATCGGGAACGCCAGCAGCACGACGATCACTTCGAGGATCAGCGTTCCGGCCATCACCCCGCGGAAGCCCTTCCACGGATCCGTCGCCGGGGCGTTGATCGCGGGAGTCGTCTCGTCGGTCATGTCGGGTCCTTCGCGAACAGAGTGCGGCCGGCGCCAGCGGTGACGACCGACCCGGTGATGATCACGCCCGCACCGGAGACGGTGCCGCCTTCGCCGTCCTCGGCCAGAGCGATGGCCGCTTCGACGGCGTCGGGCAGGAACGGTTCCACACTGACGCGCTCATCGCCGAAGATCGGGACGGCGATGTCGCTGAGGGTGTCGGTGTCGAGGGCGCGCGGCGACCCGTTGTTGGTGAGGACGACGGCGTCGAGCACCGGTTCGAGCTCGGTCAGCAGGCCGCGGGCGTCCTTGTCGCCGAGCACACCGACCACGCCGATGAGACGTCGGAAGTCGAACTCGGAGACGAGCGCCTGGGCGAGAGCCCGGGCCCCGTGCGGGTTGTGCGCGGCGTCGACGAAGACGCTCGGCGCGTTGCGGAGTCGTTCCAGCCGTCCGGGGCTGGTGACCTCGGCGAAGGCGGTGCGGACCGCGTCGACGTCGAGCTGGCGGTCGGCGCCCGCGCCGAAGAAGCCTTCCACCGCGGCCAACGCGAGTGCCGCGTTCTGCGCCTGGTGGGCCCCGTGCAACGGGAGGAAGATCTCGTCGTACACACCGCCGAGGCCCTGGATCGTCAGCATCTGTCCGCCGACGGCCGTCACCGACTCCAGCACCGCGAACTCGGAGTTCTGCCGCGCGACGATCGTGCCGGCGTCCACGCTGGCGCGCAGCAGGACGTCAAGCACCTCGGGTTCCTGCGGCCCGATCACGGTGACCGGATCGTTCGGGATGATCGCGTCGGCCGGACCGGGTTTGATGATCCCGGCCTTCTCCCCCGCGATCGCCGTCAACGTGTCGCCGAGGTAGTCGGCGTGGTCCATCGCGACAGGCGTGATGACGGCGACCTTCGAATCGATCACGTTGGTGGCGTCCCATCGACCGCCCATGCCGGTCTCGATGACCGCCACCTCGATCGGCGCCTCCGCGAACGCGGCGTACGCCATCGCCGTGAGCACCTCGAACTTGCTCATCCGCGGGCCGCCCTGCGAGGTCGACGAATCGTCGACCATCGTGATGAACGGCTCCAGCTCGCGGTACGTGTCGACGTACAGGCGCGGCGAGATCGGCTGCCCGTCGATCGCGATCCGCTCGGTGACGAGCTGCAGATGCGGGCTGGTGATCCGGCCGGTTCGACGGTGGAACGCCTGCAGCAGCGAATCGATCATCCGCGTCACCGACGTCTTGCCGTTGGTGCCGGCGATGTGGATGGCCGGGTACGCGTGCTGCGGGTTTCCCAGCAGTTCGAGCAGCAGATTGATCCGCGTCAGTGACGGCTCGATCTTGGTCTCGGGCCAGCGAGTGTCGAGCTCGGCCTCTACCGCCGCGAGTTCGGCGAGGTCCTCGGGAGTGGGCGCCATCAGCCGTTCAGCGCCTCGAGCTTGGCCTTGAGCCTCGCCACTTCGGCCTCGGCGAGGTCGCGGCGGGCCTTGATCTTGTCGACGACGGCGTCCGGCGCCTTCGACAGGAACTGCTCGTTGCCGAGTTTGCCGGTGGTTCCGGCGAGTTCCTTCTCCGCCGCCGCGAGGTCCTTTGCCGCGCGCTTGCGCTCGGCTTCGACGTCGACCGTTCCCGAGGTGTCGATGGCGACGGTCGCGGTCCCGCTGGACAGGCGCACCTCGACGGTCGCGGTGGCGGCGAAGTCGTCGTCCGCGGGCTCGAGGCGAGCAAGCGAGTCGAGCTGCCCACGCAACTCGGTGAGACCGAGTTCGGCCAGACCGTCGACGGTCGCCGCGACCCGCTGGCCGGGCTTGAGTCCCTGGTCGCTGCGGAAACGTCGCACCTCGGTGATGAGCTTCTGCAGGTCGTCGATCTGCTGTGCCGCGGCCGCGTCGGCGGGCCGACCGGACGGCGTCGGCCACTCGGCGATCACCACGGATTCGCCGCCGGTCAGCGCGGTCCACAAGACCTCGGTCACGAACGGCATCACCGGGTGCAGCGCCCGCAGCAGCTTGTCGAGGATGGCGCCCAGGACCAGCGCGGTGGAGTCGGCGCGAGCGCCGCCCTCGGCCACCTGCACCTTGGACAGCTCCAGGTACCAGTCGCAGACCTCGTCCCACGCGAAGTGATAGAGCGCCTCGCAGGCCTTGGAGAACTCATAGGTCTCGAACCCGGCGTCGACGTCGGCGAGCACCTGGTCGAGACGCCCGAGGATCCACCGGTCGGCGACGGTCAGCTCCTCGGCGGCGGGCAGATCACCGAGCCGGGCGCCGTTCATCATCGCGAACTTGGTGGCGTTGAACAGCTTGGTCGCGAAGTTGCGCGAGCTCTGTGCGTGCGACTCGCCGACCGAGATGTCGCTGCCCGGGTTCGCGCCGCGGGCCAGCGTGAAGCGCAGGGCGTCCGCGCCGAATCGGTCCACCCAGTCGAGTGGGTCGATGCCGTTGCCCTTCGACTTGCTCATCTTCTGGCCGCGCTCGTCGCGGACCAGACCGTGCAGGAACACGTCGCGGAACGGGACCCGTGCGGAGCCGGACGCGGCGTCGCGCTCGGACAACCCACCGAGATCGAGGTTCGAGACGTAGGTGCCGAACATCATCATGCGGGCGACCCAGAAGAACAGGATGTCGTAGCCGGTGACCAGCACCGACGTCGGATAGAACTTCGCGAGGTCGGCCGTGCTGTCGGGCCAGCCCATCGTGGAGAACGGCCACAGGCCGGAGCTGAACCAGGTGTCGAGGACGTCGGGATCCTGCTCCCAACCCTCCGGGGCCTGCTCGTCGGGGCCGAAGCAGGCGACCTCGCCGTCGGGGCCGTACCAGATCGGGATGCGGTGACCCCACCAGAGCTGACGGGAGATGGTCCAATCGTGCATGTCGTCGACCCAGTCGAACCAGCGCGGCTCCTGGCTCTTCGGGTGGATCACGGTGTCGCCGTCGCGGACCGCGTCGCCCGCGGCCTTGGCGAGGGATTCCACGTTCACCCACCACTGCATCGACAGACGGGGCTCGATGGGCTCGCCGGCGCGCTCGGAGTGACCGACGCTGTGCAGGTACGGGCGCACCTCTTTGACGATGCGCCCCTGCTCGGCGAGCGCCTCGAGCACCGCGACGCGGGCGGCGAATCGGTCCAGACCGTCGAACTGCGTCCCGGTGCCCTCGATGACCGCGGTCTTGTCCATGATCGTGATCATCGGCAGGTTGTGACGCTGTCCGATCGCGAAGTCGTTGGGGTCGTGCGCGGGCGTGATCTTGACGGCGCCGGAGCCGAATTCGGGATCGACGTAGTCGTCGGCGATCACCGGGACGGTGCGGTCGAGGAACGGGTGATCGAGCTCCGCCCCGATGAGGTGCCGGTACCGCTCGTCGTCGGGGTGGACGGCGATCGCGGTGTCACCGAGCATCGTCTCCATACGGGTGGTGGCCACCACGATGTGCGGCTCGTCGTCGTTGAGAGAGCCGTAGCGGAACGAGACGAGCTCGCCCTCGACGTCCTTGTACTTGACCTCGATGTCGGAGATGGCGGTCTGCTGTGCGGGCGACCAGTTCACGAGTCGTTCGGCGCGGTAGATCAGGCCGTCGTCG
>JASLJL010000467.1 GCA_030152405.1 Gordonia sp. (in: high G+C Gram-positive bacteria)
CCCCAATCGAGAACTGATGCGCGGGTTGGACTACGCTGCGTAGTTACTAGGTGCAAGAATTGCGTCGAGCAGTGCATCACTCGTGCGCGAAACTTGTAGAACAGCTCCCTGTCAGCAGGAAGGCGTGAAATTGACGAACCGTGGACGGCCGTCGGTGCGACGTGGGGTACCCGCGTCGCGCACGATCAAGCGACTGAGTGCCCTCGCGGTCCTGAGTGTCGTCGTGCTGATGACCTCGGGCTGCAGTGCCGATGAGGCGATGCGATTCGGTTGGCCCGAAGGTGTGACGAGCGAGGCCAAGGACATGGCCGAGTTCTGGACGTGGTCGGTCATCGCCGCACTCGCCATGGGCGTGTTCGTGTGGCTCCTGATCTTCTGGACCATCACGTTCCACCGTGCGAAGGCCGTCGACTCCGACGACCAGGAGATCCCGCGCCAGACCGCGTACAACGTCCCGCTGGAACTCGCGTACACCGCGATTCCGTTCGTTCTGATCGCCGTGATGTTCTACTTCACGGTCGTCGTCCAGAACAAGGTGGAGACGAAGGAAGACAACCCCGCCGTCGTGGTCGACGTGACCGCGTTCCAGTGGAACTGGAAGTTCGGCTACAACTCGGTCAACGTGAACGGCCAGCAGCTGGTCGACTCGAAGGACTCCCGCAAGGGCGAGCCGTTCGAACTCCAGATCCCGAAGTACCGCGAGCACGACGGTGAAGAGGTCGAGATCAAGGGCGCCGCGGGCGGACGCTCGAACGAGGAGCGCAAGTACCTCGCGTTCGACAAGATCGAGACCCTCGGCTCGTCGTCGGAGATCCCGATCCTGGTGCTGCCGACCAACACGCGCATCCAGTTCGATCTGGCCGCCGCGGACGTCGTGCACTCCTTCTGGGTTCCGGAGTTCCTGTTCAAGCGCGACGTGATGCCCTTCCCGGAGCAGAACCACACCGATTCGACGTTCCAGATCAGCGGCATCGACCGCGAGGGCGCCTTCGTCGGACGCTGCGCCGAGATGTGCGGCACTTACCACGCGATGATGAACTTCGAGGTCCGTGCGGTCAGCCCGGAGGTCTTCGCGCAGTACATCAAGTTCCGCTCGGCCAACCCGAATGTTCCGAACTCCGAAGCGCTGCAGGCGGTCTGCCAGCAGCCGCGCTCGGTGACGACCGTCCCGTTCGACACGCGCCGCGTCTCGAACGGCACCACGCCGGAAGATCTCGGCGATGCGAACAACACCGCGCTGGCCGGATGCACCCCGGCTAAGGAGGGTACGAACTGATGAAGATCGAAGCACGGATCTTTGAAGTCCTCGCAGTCTTCTTCATTCTGATGGGCGTCATCTACGCCGTCTGCACGTTCTTCTACCGGACCGGCGTCGAGTGGACCGGCGTCACCTGCATGTTCTTCGCAGGCGGCCTCGCCCTGATCGCCGGAACCTACTTCCGCTTCGTTGCCCGCCGGGTGGAGATCCGCCCGGAGGACTACGATGACGCCGAGATCGAGGACGGTGCCGGCGAGCTGGGCTTCTTCAGCCCGCACAGCTACTGGCCCATCATGATCGCCGCAGGCGCGTCGCTCTTCGCGATCGGTTTCGCGACCGCCAACTTCTGGTTCTCGATCACCATGGTGGCCGTGATCCTGGCGGCAGTCGCCGGTCTGGTCTTCGAGTACCACGTGGGACCCGAGAAGCACTGACGCATCCAGCATCAGACGAAGCCGCACCCGGATACCGGGTGCGGCTTCGTCATACCCACGAGTTGTCCGTCGCCGATCGAGCGGCGCTGTTCGCGTTCCTGCACGACGGGTTCGCAGGCGACTTCTCCGACACCGACTTCGATCACGCGCTCGGGGGAGTGCACGTGGTGGCCGAGGACGACTCCGGGATCGTCGGTCACGCCAGCGTCGTACAGCGACAACTGGTGGCGGGCGATCGTGTCCTGCGCACCGGCTACGTCGAGGCGGTCGCCGTCTCGGGCCGCATGCGACGCCGGGGCATCGGCGACGTCCTGATGTCGAGGATCGACGACATCGTCCGCGGTGCGTACGACCTCGGAGCCCTCGGGGCGTCCGACGACGGCCGACCACTGTACCTCCGCCGCGGTTGGGAGCCGTGGACGGGCCCGCTCGGCGCTCTCACCCCTGGCGGAGTGATCATGACCCCGGACGACGACGGTGGCGTCCTCGTCCTCCGCACACCTTCCACGCCGCCCGTCGACACCGCCGACCGCCTGCTCTGCGACTGGCGTGCAGGCGACGTCTGGTAGCTGCCGACTTCTCTCGCGGCAGTTCTCGTCGACGCTCCTTGTCGGGACGAGGAGCGGGGACTGGAAGTGCCGCGGTTACAAGCCTGTGGACACAGCTCTGGTCAGACCACGGGTTCCACGCTTGGATACAGCCCATGTGGACCGACGTGCAGTCTGCCTCCCGAGAAGTGGCACATCGACCAGGAGGTCTACCGGCGACGCTGCCTCGCCGCGGCAGGCGCCGACACCGTCCTCAGCCATCAGTCGGCCGCTGCCGTTCACGGTCTCGCGTTGCTGTCCCCGGACACGCGCCGCGTGCACGTGTCCGTGAGTACGACGGCGAATGGGAAGCGACTGTCCACGCGACACATTCACACCTGCCTCGACGAGGAGGACATCGTCGTCGTCGACGGTGCGCTCGTCACGAGCCTGGTGCGCAGCGCAGTGGACGTCGCACTGACCACGGACTTCGCGAGTGCCCTGGCGGTGTTCGATTCCGCGCTGAGATCGGGCGCCGACCGCGCAGA
>JASLJL010000508.1 GCA_030152405.1 Gordonia sp. (in: high G+C Gram-positive bacteria)
GCTCGGGCGCGGCTCAACGACCGGGTGAAGGCTCGCTGTGCTCGGACGCGGCTCAACGAGCGGGTGTAGAGGTGGGGCTACCAGGCGGCGAGGAGGGTGTCGAGGATCTCGATGGCGTGATCGAGGCCGGACAGGTGACTCTGGCCGGGCATCGAATGCAGTTCGGCGTTCGGCAGGAGCGCGACCATGTGGGCGCCGTGCTCGTACGGGATGATGTTGTCGGCGTCGCCGTGCCACCAGTGGATCTTGGCGTCGACGTCTCCGATCCGGAAGCCCCAATCGCGAACGAACAGTTTCAGGTCGGCGAACGGCGCCTCCATGCGTCGACTCCCGCCGTGCAGGAGATCGTCGAGGAACATCGCGCGGAACTCCGGTCGCGACAGCAACTCGCGGTCGGCCTCGGGGGAGAGGCGCCCGTAGATGCTGATGGCCGGGTCGGCGATCGGGCGGGCGACGCCGAGGGCCATGCTCAGCGCCTTGCCGATCGGTCGTCCGGCCACGTTGAGCAGCGGTACGGCGTACTTCGCGATGTCGACGGCACCGCCCTCGACCGCATCCGGGCCGTTCACGGGGGCCACACCGCCGATGATCGCGGTCGAGACGATTCGGTCCGACAGCACGTGGGAGACCGCGAGCGAGTACGGTCCGCCCCCGGAGAGCCCGATGACCGAGAACTTGTCGATGCCCAGGGTGTTCAGGACGGTCTGGAAGTCCTGAGCGAAGTCGGAGATCGACTCGTATGAGTGGGCGGTCGACGATCCGACGCCGGGCCGGTCGAGGCCGATCAGGCGGAAGCCACGGATCTCGGCGTATTCGCGCGCCTCGGACGGGATCTGGCGCCGCGCGCCGGGGGTGCCGTGCAGCCAGACGATGGCGGGGCCGTCGGGGTCGCCGAACTCGGAGAAGCCGATTCGGCGGCTGCGGGTGTCGCCGACGGCGATCGAGCCTTCGAGCTTGGGGCGATCGATGGGAATCACGACGCGCAGTATGTCAGACAAATGGTCGAGCTTGATACGGATTCACAGATTCGTCCAAGGCGTCGCGTGTAGTTTCGATCGCATGATCGAGTCATCAGTCGAAGGCGTCCGTCGTCGTGTCGCGGACGCGATGGGCACCGTCCGACGCGGGATCGGGCACGCTCTCCGGCCGTATCCGGTCGCCGACCTGCCGACGGGCCGACGTATCGAGCTGCCGGGCCGGGGCACCACGTTCATCACCGAGTCGGGGCCCGCCGACGCACCCGTCGTCTTCCTGCTCCATTCGGTGAGCACGACGGGGCTGCTGTGCTGGTACCCGGTGGTGCCGAAGCTGGCACAGGATCATCGAGTCGTGACCATCGATCACCGGTGGCACGGCCGAGGCATCCGATCGTCCAATTTCACGCTCGAGGACTGCGCGGACGACGTGATCGCGGTGGCCGATCAGCTCGGTGTCGACACGTTCACCGCGGCCGGTTTCTCGATGGGCGGCGGCATCGCGCAGCTCGCGTGGCAGCGTCACCCCGACCGCGTGTCCGGGCTGGTCCTCTGCTCGACGGGCCCGTACTTCTCCAGCATCGACCCGCGACGGTTGGAAGCCGAACGACGCATCGGACGTTGGTTGCGGCCGGTCGACAAGATTCTGCCGACGCCGTCCGACGCTCGCCTGGACAACTGGCGTGGCCATCAGGTCCTGTGGGCGCTCGCTCACGTCGCGTCCACGCCGCTGAGTCATCAGGGCGATTTCTCCGCCGCCATGGCCGACTTCGACTCGCGCCCCTGGCTCTCCGAGGTGAGCGTGCCGACCGCGGTCGTGATCTCCACCCGAGACAAGATCGTGAAGCCCGAGCGACAGCAGCTGCTTGTCGACGGCATCCCCGGAGCCCGTCGGTTCGACGTGGACGGGGGACACGCGTGCTGCGTGATCGGTGCGGAGGAGTTCGTCCCCGAGTTCCTCAAGGCGGTCGACGCGGTCACCCTCGCTCACGCGACGAGCTGACCGACGGCCACCACATCCGGTCGCCGAGGATCACCATCGTCGCAGGCACCAGGACCGATCGGACGATGACGATGTCCATGAGCAGGCCGAGCCCGACGGTGAAGCCGATCTGGACCAGATTCAGCGTCGTGCCGCTCATGAGTGCGAACATCGTCAACGCGAACACGACGCCTGCGGTGGTGATGACGCCGCCCGTGCTGCCGAAGCCCCGGACCATGCCCTGCATCATGCCGCGACCCGCCGATTCCTCGCGGATGCGTGACGCGAACAGCATGCTGTAGTCGGCGCCGACGGCGATGAGGGCCATGAACGAGATCGGCGCCACGGACCAGTCGAGGGGTATGCCGATCACGTGCTGCCAGACCAGCGTCGAGACGCCGAGGACCGCGGCGAACGAGAGGACGACCGTCGCCACCAAGAGCAGCGGGGCCACGATGCTGCGGAGGAGTACCGCGAGCACGATCGTGACGGCGATGATCGCCACGAGGCCGAACACGAGCATGTCTCGCGTCAGCTGATCGTCCATGTCGGCCGAGAGGGATGCGAGTCCGGTGCTCGTCACTTCTGCGGTCGACAGCCCGGTGCCGGCGAGTGCGGCCGCGGCAGTGGGCGCGATGTCGCGGCTGCGATCGAGGGCCTGCGGACCGTACGGATTCACCGACCAGGTGACGACCATTCGCGCCGTGCGCCCGTTCGGCGAGATCAGCAGTTTCGCGCCTTCCACGAACCGCGGGTTGGTGAGGGCTTCGGCGGGCAGATAGAAGCCGCGTCCAGGACCGTCAGACGTCGCCGCGCTCATGTCGGTGAGGTAGGAGGTCGCGGTGCGGAGTCCGGCGTGGAGC
>JASLJL010000529.1 GCA_030152405.1 Gordonia sp. (in: high G+C Gram-positive bacteria)
GTGGCCGCCATGGCTGGCCGCCACGTGCTTGACGATGGCGAGACCGAGTCCGGTCCCGCCGGTGGCGCGCGACCGCGCCTTGTCGACGCGGTAGAAGCGTTCGAACACTCGCTGCTGGTCGACGGGTGCGATGCCGATGCCGCGATCGGTGACCGCGATCGCCACCATCTCGACGTCGTTGATCACCGTCCTCTTCCGGCTCACCGACACCACGTCGCCGGTCGGCGAGTGGTTGATGGCGTTCACGAGCAGATTGCTGAGGGCGGTGAGGAGCAGCGTCCGATCGGCCTGGACGCTGATGTGCGTCGGAGCGTCGGTCACGAGTTCGATCTCGGCGATCTCCGCGGACACGCCCGCTGCCGCGACGGCGTCGTCGACGAGGGCGTCGATGTCCACGCGGACGAAGTCGGCGATCGCGCCGTCCTGCAGCCGCGACAGCCCGATCAGCTCGTTGACGAGCGCTCCCATCCGGGTGGCCTCTTTGAGGACGCGGCGTCCGAAGTGCTCCACCGCGGCGGGATCGTCACGCGATTCGAGCATCGCCTCGGCCATCAGGCTGATGGCGCCGAGCGGCGTCTTGAGCTCGTGCGACACGTTCGCCGCGAAGTCGCGTCGGGTGGCCTCCACACGCTGGTTGGTGGAGTCGTCGTCGCCGTAGACCAGAACATACCGCTGGCCGGTCAGCGCGGCGAGGCTCGCGACGCAGCGCACCGTCTCGACCGGGCGGTGGACGGTGCGGCCCGTCGACACGAACCCGAGGCTCGACTGCGGCGGCGAGAAGTCGAAATGCCGGTCGACGCCGGTCGTGAAGACCTCGGTCACGGCCTCGGCGACACCGTCGGCCAGTACGTCACGCACCATGCCCAGATCGACGGCGCGATTGTTGTAGAGGACGACGTTGTGGAACTCGTCGACGACGATGATGCCTGTCTCGGAGTGCGCGACCATCAGGGTCAGCAGATCCGACCGGACGACGTCGTCGGGTCGGAGGGAGTGAAGATACGAGGCGTCGACGTTCGCCGAGCCGAAGCGGCCGGCAGCGGCACCATCGATCAAGCGGTCACCGCTGGTCTCGGACACACCCGAATCTTACGTGTCATCGCCTGGCGTTCGCAGCCCGGGAAGGCACTCTTCGCGCAGCATTCACTGCCGGTCCATGTGGGTTGCGCCCAAGTGAACCGACAGTGTGCGCGACGTGTCAGGATGCGACGAGATCCTGGTACTCCGGATGCTTCTCCAGGTATCGGACCACATAGGAGCAGACCGGCACGACGGTCTTGCCGGACGCACGCACATCGTCGAGGACGTACTTCACCAGATCCGCCGCGAACCCACGTCCGCCGAAGCGGTCGTAGACCACCGTGTGGGTGAGCGCGATCCGATCGCCGTCCTGTGTGTAGTCGACATAACCGACCTCCGCGACCTCGCCGTCATCGCCGGGAAGGTCGGCGCGATAGCGCTCACGCTCAGCCAGATGTGTCACCGAAATCGTTCCGTCAGCCATGCATCCAATGTAGCCCAGGCCACAATCGTGTGCACGAAATGCCGCACGTCGTCCGACCGGACCACAGAGGCAGACAAAGAGATCGTGTCACCTGCGGGTTCGCTCCCGCAGGTGACACGATCTCCGGTGTGTCAGAAACCGACGAATCAGTCGTTCGATCTACTTCGACTCGCCCTGGGCCGCGACGGCGGCGGCGCCCGCGGCAGCGGCTTCGGGGTCGAGGTACACGCCGCCGGGAGTCACCGGGCGGAGGTTCACGTCGAGGTCGTAGCGCAGCGGGTTGCCGGTCGGGATGTTCAGCCCGGCGATGTCCTCGTCGGAGATGCCGTCGAGATGCTTGACGAGGGCGCGCAGCGAGTTGCCGTGCGCGGCGACGAGCACCGTCTTGCCCGCGCGCAGATCCGCCTCGATGGTCTCGGTGTAGTACGGGATGAACCGCTTCACCACGTCGAGCAGGCATTCGGTGAGGGGGACGTCGATGCCGTCGTAGCGCGGATCGCCGACCTGGCTGTACTCGGCGTCCGCCTCGATGGCGGGCGGCGGGGTGTCGTAGCTGCGACGCCACAGCATGAACTGCTCGTCCCCGTACTTGGCCTTGGTCTCGGCCTTGTTGAGACCCTGCAGCGCGCCGTAGTGGCGCTCGTTGAGGCGCCAGTCGCGGACCACCGGGATCCAGTGGCGATCGGCGGCGTCGAGGGCGAGCTGAGCGGTGACGATGGCGCGACGCAGCAGCGACGTGTACAGGACGTCGGGCAGCAGATCGTGCTCGACGAGCAGTTCGCCCGCGCGGACCGCTTCAGCGCGGCCCTTGTCGGTCAGTGCCACGTCCACCCAGCCGGTGAACTGGTTGGACGCGTTCCATTCGCTCTCGCCGTGACGCATCAGAATCAGGGTGCCGTTGCTCATGACCGCTAGTTTCTCACAGATGATTTTTCACAGAGGCCGCCGCAAACGTCGAACCGCCCGCGACGAGACGACTGACATCGTCCCCGAGCACCCCGCCCGAGGGCGATGCGCACCCAGAGCCCGTTCTCGGGGACGATCTCAGTCACCGTGACCCGCGGGATTACTTGCGGAGATCCTTGCGGAGGATCTTGCCCGACGCCGACTTGGGGACCGTCTCGATGAACTCGACGGCGCGAACCTTCTTGTACGGTGCGACGCGCTCCGCGGTGAACGCGATGACGTCGTCCTCGGTGAGCTC
>JASLJL010000005.1 GCA_030152405.1 Gordonia sp. (in: high G+C Gram-positive bacteria)
CACCCAACACGGACGCCACCTCGGCGTCCGACATCGCGGCCAGGTCGCCGATGGTCTCCACGCCCAGTCGCGACAGCCGGTCTCCCGACACCGGCCCGATCCCCCAGAGTTTGCGGACCGACAGTTCTTGGAGGAACTCGAGCTGCCGACTCGGCTCGATGACCCGCGCGCCGTCCGGTTTGGCGAGCCCGGACGCGATCTTCGCGATCTGCTTTCCGGTCCCGAAGCCCACCGACGCGGCGAGACCGGTCTCCGTGCGGATGGCCGCCCGCATTCGGTGGGCGAACTCTGCGGCGTCGTCGACCGTCGCACCGACCAGCTCCTCGGGTTCGCCGAAGGCCTCGTCGAACGAGAGCGTCTCGATGACCGGCGCGAAGTCGCGGACGACTCCGAAGACCCGCGCACTCACCACGCGGTACACGTCTGCTCGGGGCGGGAGCACGACGGCCGAGGGTCCGACGAGACGACGGGCCTGATGCATCGGCATCGCCGAGCGCGCACCGTACACGCGCGCCTCGTAGCTCGCGCCGGCCACCACGCCGCGTCCGCCCATGCCGCCGACGAGCACCGGACGCCCGGCGAGCGTCGGCCTGGTGAGTTGCTCGACGGAGGCGAAGAAGGCGTCCATGTCGATGTGGAACACCCACCGCGAGCTGCGCTCGGCGGTCACCGTGCGCGACAGCGTGCCAGCACGCGCGGATCAGTCGACGTGAACCGATCGACCTCCTCGCCGCCGTCGCACCGCAGCAGAGAGATCGTCACCGAGTCGACGCACAACGCCGCAACCGCCCACTGCGCGCCGGAATCCTCCCAGCGCTGCAGTCGTTCCAGGTCGTCCGTCGGCATGCGTGTCAGTCTAGACCGGGTCGGTACCCTCGATCGGGTGACGTATCTGCGGTATGCGGCCCTCGGCGACTCGTTCACCGAAGGCGTCGGCGACATCGATGAGACCCTGCCCAACGCTGTCCGCGGCTGGGCCGACCGAGTGGCCGAAGTGCTGCACGCCGTCGATGACGACGCGCGCTACGTGAATCTCGCGATCCGCGGTCGCAAGACCGCGCCCATCGTGGACGAGCAGGTCGACACCGCGATCGCTCTGCGCCCAGATCTGGTGACCATCCACGCCGGCGGAAACGATCTGCTGCGACCCACTGTCGACATCGACGCCGTCACCGCCGTGTACGACGACGCCGTCGGCAGGCTCGTCGCGACGGGCGCCACGGTCGTCTTGTTCACCCCGCACGATCCAGGTGCGGCGCCGGTGTTCCGCGCGCTGCGCGGCCGGTTCGCCATCCTGGCCGAGGCGATGCGCGCGATCGCCGACCGGCACGACGCCGTCCTCGTCGACTACTGGCGCATCCGTGACTTCGACGACGTCCGGCTGTGGAGCTTCGATCGCCTCCACATGTCACCCGCGGGCCACCAACGCATGGCGATCGCCGTGCTCGACGCCCTCGGCGTCGCGCACGGCCTGAAGCCGCTGCCGCTGGAGCCGGTCCCCGATCGATCCGCACTGGCCGGTCATCGAGAGAACCTCGCGTGGCTCACCGGTTTCGCCGGCCCGTGGCTGGGCCGCCGCCTCCGCGGAGTCTCCAGCGGCGACTCCGTCACCGCGAAGTACCCCGATTGGACGGTCCCGCCGCGGTGAACTCGGTCTCGGCGGCGGTCGTGGAGCGCCGCGGATGATCTGCCTGGTTTCGACTCGACACCTCGGCTAACGCCTCGGAGTCGGCTCAACCACCGACGACGACAGCCACCACACGGTGACAGCGCCGACGACGAGCGCCAGCGAGTAGGACAGTCGAAACCACACCGAGCCTCGAAGTCGGCTCCGAGCGATCAGACCTTCGCGACGTCGGCGGAGACTCCGTCGTTGAGCTCGATCGCCGCGGCGGCGCCGGTCTCGACGTCGAACGTCGTCGCGAGGACCTCACCCGCGATCATCGCAGCGTGCGTCCGGGCGGTGTCGGCGCGATCCTCTGGCACCACGAGACGCACCGAGATGCGGTCGGAGATCTCCAGACCCAGGTTGCGGCGCGCGTCCTGCAGTTCGCGGACCCGATCCTTCGCCCATCCCTCGGCCTCCAGCTCCGGGGTGACCTCGGTGTCGAGGACCACCAGTCCGGCGCCGCTGGGCAGCTCTGCGGTCGAGTCCGGCGACGCGGCGACGAGCTTGCGGGTGAACTCCTCGCCGCGCAGCTCGATGCCGTCGGCGACGACGACCGGCTCGCCGGTCTCGGCGCTCGTCGCGAACTCCCAGTTCCCCGACTTGACCGCCTTGATCGCCCGCTGGACGTCCTTGCCGATCCGCGGGCCCGCGGCGCGCGCGTTGACGGCGACCTCGACCTTGCCGAACGCGTCGACGTCGGTCGACAAGTCGACCTTCTTGACGTTCATCTCGTCGGCGATGAGATCGGCATACGGAGCCATCGCCTCGGCGGTCGGCGACGCCACCGTCAGCCCCGGCAGCGGCAGGCGGACTCGCAGCTTGTTCGCCTTGCGGACGCTGGACGCCACCGAGCACACCGACTGGATCTCGTCCATCGCACCGACCAGGTCGGGGTCGGCGGGCAGGTCGCTCGCGGCGGGCCAGTCGGTGAGATGCACCGAGCGTCCACCGGTCAGACCGCGCCACATCGCCTCGGTCGCCAGCGGCAGCAGCGGAGCCGCCAGCCGTGACGCCACCTCTAGGACCGTGTACAGCGTGTCGAACGCGTCGGCGTCGCTGTCCTGTCCCGCCCAGAACCGGGCGCGCGACCGTCGGACATACCAGTTGGTGAGCGACTCGCAGAACTCGCGGAAG
>JASLJL010000072.1 GCA_030152405.1 Gordonia sp. (in: high G+C Gram-positive bacteria)
TGTGGGCAAAGGACGCCGGGGCGCTGTCGCTGGCGCTGTCGCTCGCGGACGGGGCGGTGCCCTCTTTCGACGGCTGGTTAACTTTGGCTGCGTTTTCGGGCGATGGGCCGGAAATCGTAGCCATGGTTCACGCAGCCCTCAGCTCACGGGACGAGACCCGAGCGTCGGAAAGGGAGGCAGCGCGGGCGTGTAGAGCCACTCCCGCCAGATGTCGCCGAGCGATGCGGCGGTGAACGTCGACGCGAGGGCGACGAAGTCCTCGGTGGTGACGGTGCGGTATCGGTACTTGTCGGTCCACCGGTGCAGAAGTGCGAAGAACTCCCCGTCGCCGATTCGCAGTCGGAGCGCGTGCAGGGTGATGGCGCCGCGCTTGTACACCCAGTCGTCGAACATCTGCGACGGGCCGGGGTCGGCCAGCGGGGTGGTGAAGCGGGTCTGTTGCAGCTTCGCGTAGTAGTGGCGGGCCCACTCGTCAGCGGAGCGGCCGCCGCTGTGCTGACTCCACAACCACTCCGCGTAGCAGGCGAAGCCCTCGTGCAGCCAGATGTCCTGCCACCGTGTGCAGGTCACGGAGTTGCCGAACCACTGATGAGCGAGTTCGTGGGCGATGAGCCGTTCGTGATCGAGCGTTCCGTCGCAGTGATTCGAGCCGAACGTCGAGAAGCTCTGCGCCTCGAGAGGGATGTCGAGCTCGTCGTCGGTGATAACCGCGGTGTACTCGGCGAACGGGTACGGGCCGAACATCTCGGTGAACGCGTCGACCATCTTCACCTGGCGCGCGAAGGTGACGTCGAAGTTGCCCGAAAGTCGTTTGGGAACGAGAGCGCTGACCGGGACGACGCCGCCGGCGAGCTCACGGCGTTCGTACTGGCCGATCTGGATGGACGCGAGATACGTCGACATCGGCTCCACCTGGTCGTACACCCAGGTGGTCATCGCTGCGCGTCGCTGTTTCGACACCAGTCGACCGTTGGCGAGTGCGTAGTACGGACTGTCGGTGGTGATCTCGATGTGGAACGGGGCCTTGGCCTCGGGGTGATCGTCGCAGGGGAACCACGACGGTGCGCCGTTCGGCTGATTCGCGCAGAGCGCGCCGTCGTCGAGCTCCTCCCACCCGACCGTGCCCCACTGGCTGCGGACCGGTCGGGGATTGCCGCCGTAACGGATGACGACGGTCATCGCGCCGCCGGGCGGAATGGGTTCGCCAGGGGTCACCGACAGCTTCCCGGCGCGGTGCGAGAAGCGGACGCGGGAGCCGTTCACGGTGACCCGGTCGACGCGCATCGACGTCGCGAGATCGAACGTGAAACGAGTGAGACGCTGATACGACGTGGCCGTGATCGTCGCGGTCCCCGCCAGGCGGTTGCTCGAGACCCGGTAGTCGAGATCCAGTGCATACCGCGAGATGCGGTACCCGAGATTGCCGCTTCGAGGCAGGTACGGATCGAGTTCGTGATGGCCTCCGGCCAGCGTCGGCTCCTGCACGTTCCGTTTGCTCCGCACTACTCTCCGTCTGTCGTTCGGGGTCGTCGTCGATGGTACCGGCGAGAGGGGCGAACGGCGCGCCGAGTGCGCTCACGTGTCAGCAGGTGCGGGCCGGAGCGGCTCCCTTGATCACCTGATCGGCGAACGTCTGCGCGTCTCCGACCGAGTCGGTGACCACCGCGCGGTGATCGGCGCCGTCGTAGACCCGGTAATCGACGGACGCCCGACGTCCGCACAGCTTGGAGACGAGGGCGTCGGTGCCGGGCTTGGCGACGAGCGCGTCGGCGGTGCCCTGCGCGATGAGGACCGGGACGCGCGGTGCGGTGCGCGTCGGATCCTGACTGTCGAGGTACGCCGAGAGCGGGGCGAGGTCCGCGCCGGCCCGGAACACGCGGCTCGGTTCGACGGCGGGCATCTCCCTGAGTTGGGTCAGGCACGCGGACGTCCGCGCCGCGTCGACCATCGGTGTCATGGCGTCGGAGAAGACCTTCGCCGGGTCGATGGACGGCTTCGCCGCCTGTGCGCCGAGCACCATCAGGGGGAGGAACGATTCGGCGGCCTCTGCGCCCGGCTGTGCGGACCGCACGTAGTCGACGGTCTGGCTCAGGCCCACACCGCCGGGCGCCAGAGCGATCGCCCCCTTCAGATTCAGCGACGGTTGACGCGCCTCGCCGAGCTGGGCGGCGAACAGTGCCGCCTGCCCGCCCTGGCTGTGACCTGCAACGATCCAATCCTTGCCGATGCGGTGATCGACGGACCGTGCCGCCTTCACGATGTCGGCGACCGTGTTCGCCTCACTGCTCCCGTTGATGTACGGGTGACCGCCGGGAGTGCCGAGGCCCTCGTAGTCGGTGGCCACGACGGCGTAGCCGCGTGTGATCCACGAGTCGAGGACCGAGGTGACCGGGCCGAGGTAGCTGTGACTGGGCCCGGTCGAGGTGTCCTTCGACGGGGCGCAGGCGTCGGCGTAGCCGGTGGTCCCGTGGGCCCAGCTGACGGTCGGCCAGCCGCCGCGGGGTGGAGTCCCGCGTGGAACCGAGACGGTGCCGGACACGACGATCGGTCGGCCCTGCGCGCCGGTCGACGTGTAGGTGACGACCCGGGTGTAGGCGGCACTGGGCAGTGCGGCCGCGGTCGTCAGCGGCTGCTGGGTGAGCAGTCGGCCTGCGCCGCCGGGCGCGGCGTCGCCGACGGCGGGCAGACCGACGAACGCGGTGGCCGCGACGACTGCCGCGATGCTGAAGAGGGTGGATCTCGTCGCCATGCGAACTCCTG
>JASLJL010000089.1 GCA_030152405.1 Gordonia sp. (in: high G+C Gram-positive bacteria)
GAGTAGGGAGCCCCGACTCGATAAGGCGGTGAGATCAGGAACGATTCAGCGAGACGGCGGCGCGGATGAGATCGACGAAGGCGTCGTCGTTGAGCACGTCGGACTCGCGGGTGTCGACGGCGCGGCGGGTGCCCGCGTCGAGACTAGCGTTGAACACCTTCTCCGGATCAGGGAGCGAGGCGCCCTTCGCGAAGGTCACCTTCACCTTGTCCTTGTACGTCTCGACCGTGCAGACCAGGCCGTCGAGGGAGAAGGTGGGAACGCCGCCCGGGTTGGACGGCTTCACCCACTTCACTTCTTCGACGATGTCGGGCTCGGCGCGGTTGATCAAGTCGCGGAGGTGCTGGACGCGGTCTTCCCGCCAGTCGCTCATAGCGACCGACTCTAGTCCTTCGACACGGGTGTGATCGACAGACGCAGCGCGCCGGGCGCACCCGCCGGAACCACGGGCTTCACCGGAGCGACGGGCGACAGCCGTTCGTAGGCCGCACCCTGCTCGGGGCGCGCGTCGGCTTCACCCTTGTTGGGCCACAGGGAGATCGCGCGCTCGGCCTGCGCCGAGATCGACAGCGACGGGTTCACGCCGAGGTTCGCGGTGATCGCCGCGCCGTCGGTGATGTGCAGCGTCGGGTAGTTCCACACGCGGTGGTAGGGGTCGATGACGCCGGTGGCCGGGTCGTCGGAGATGACACATCCACCGAGGTAGTGCGCGGTCATCGGCATGTTCGCGATGTCGCCCCACGTGCCGCCCGCGATGCCGCCCTTCATCTTGGCGGCCATCCGGCGCGTCGCCTCGTTGCCCTCGGGGATCCACGTCGGGTTCGGCTCGCCGATGCCCTGCTTGGTGGTGATGTACTTGAACGGTCCGCGCTTGCGCACGAACGTGGTGAGCGAATTGTTGTTGTTCTGCATCACCAGTGCGATGACGGTGCGCTCGCTCCACTTGCGGACCATCAGCAGGCGGACGAGCAGGAACGGGTTCTTCACGATCTGCTTCAGGAACTGACCGAAGCGGTTCGCGATGCTGCCGCCGTCGGTGAGCGCCGTCTGCAGCAGACCCATCGCATTGCTGCCCTTGCCGTAGCGGACCGGCTCGATATGCGTGTTCGGGGTCGGATGGAACGACGACGTGATCGCGACGCCCTCGGAGAAGTTGCTCGCCGGGTCCACCGAACGCGCCTGCGCACCGAGGATCGCCTCGGAGTTGGTGCGCGTCAGAACACCCATCGAGTCCGACACCTTCGGCAGCGTCGATCCCTTGGCCTTGTGCATGATCTTCTGCGTGTTGAAGGTGCCCGCAGCGACGATCACCTGACCAGCCGTGAACTGACGACGACGCGCACCGAACGGTCCCCACGACGACGATCCGTGCGTCGACACGATCCACGACCCGTCCGAACGCTGCTCCAGACGGTCGACGGTGGTCCGGTCGACGATCGTCGCACCGTTGCGCTCGGCGAGGCCGAGGTAATTCTTGAGCAGCGTGTTCTTCGCGCCGACGCGGCAGCCCGTCATGCAGGCGCCGCACTCGGTGCACGCGGTGCGCTCGGGACCGGCTCCGCCGAAGTACGGGTCGGCGACCTTCTGCCCCGGCGCACCCTCGCCGCCGGTCTTGGCGCCGAAGAAGACGCCGACCGGGGTGGAGGTGTACGTGTCGGCCGCGCCCATCTCCTCGGCGATCTGCTTCATCACCAGGTCGGAGTTGGTGACGGTCGGGTTGGTGACCACGCCCAGCATCCGACGCGCCTGCTCGTAGTGCGGCGTGAGCTCGGCTTCCCAATCGGTGATGTGGTTCCACTGCGGATCGGTGAAGAACGGGGTCGGCGGCTTGTACAGCGTGTTCGCGTAATTCAAGGAACCACCGCCGACGCCCGCCCCGGCCAGGATCATCACGTCTTTGAGCACGTGCACGCGCTGGATGCCCATCAGTCCGAACTTCGGCGCCCACACGAACTTGTTGAGCCGCCAGCTCGTCTTCGCGAACTGATCGTCCTCGAAACGACGTCCGGCTTCGATCACACCGACTCGATAGCCCTTCTCGACCAGCCGGAGCGCGCTCACGCTGCCGCCGAAACCCGAGCCGATGATGAGGACGTCGAAGTCAGTCTGCTCCATGACCGAACATACTAATGAGCATTGTGACAATCACGATAGTAAGTACAGCCTTACCCGTTCGGGTTCGACGCGGCGCCGTCCAGCCACAGGGTGTCGGTGGCGTCCCGATGTGTCCCCGACGTTCCGACGTGCTTGGCGCTGATGCTCGGTCCCTTCGTGATGACGTGGACGAGCGCCATCCCGTGGCCGCGTCCGAGGCCGTGCTCATCCTTCAACCACTCGAGGATCGGGCCGGCCTTGGTGTCCGGACCGAATCCGTGGGCGGTCGCCTGATCGACGAGCTGCCGCGGCGTGAAGCCGGTCTTGATCTCGGCGGCGTCGAGGTAAGCCTGAAACGACATGGTGGTCTCCTATGGTCGGTGTGCGTTCATAGGTATAGACCGGCCGCGGCGCCGAAACTGATCGGTGCGGTGTGTGGTTTCGACTCGACGCCTCGCCTAGCGGCTCGGTGTCGGCTCAACCACCGTCCAGGAGGCACCTCGGCCGACGGCGGCGTGCCGGCTCACGCCCACGCCCAGGGGCGCCTCGGCCGACGGTGCCGTGTCGACTCGCGCCCACGCCCAGGGGCGCCTCGGCCGACGGTGCTGTGTCGACTCGACCACCGTCAAGGGGTGCCTCGGCCGGCGGCGCCGTGTCGGCTCGACCGCCGTCCGGGGGTGCGACTCGGCGTCGACTCGACCCAGTCGACGACCGCGGGGGCGGGGTCAGCCGCGGACGGAGAGCCCGACCTTCTGGAACTCCTT
>JASLJL010000128.1 GCA_030152405.1 Gordonia sp. (in: high G+C Gram-positive bacteria)
CGTCGCCGTCCGCCGCCGGTACGGCCCGTCCGGTCTGACCACCGTGCGCGACCTGCCCGTGACGACCCGAGCGCTGACCGCGGTGATGACGTCGGTCGATCTGGCCGAGGGCTCACAGTTCCTCGATCGCGTGCTGCAGACGAAAGCCGTCTCGCTGGCAGATCTACAGCGTGCAATCGACGACAGCGCAGGGATCTGCGGCATGGCCCAGGCGAGGCGGCTCGTAGCGGTGGCCGCGGCCGACAGCGAGTCGATGGCCGAGCGCCTCTTCGTCTCGCTCCTTCAGGCACGCGGACTGACTGATTGGGTTCAGCAACTCTGGCTCGGCGCATGGCGGATGGACTTCGCGTGGCCCGATCTTCAGATCGCCGTCGAGATCTCCGGGTGGACCTACCATCGCGACGTGCGTCGCCACGGGAACGACCTCGCGAAAGGCAACTATCTCGAGAGCATCGGCTGGCGGGAACTCCAGTTCGACTGGCACATGCTGAACGACTCCGGTGAGGACTGCGTTCAGCAGGTGATCAATCTGATCGAAGCGCGGTCAACGGTCGACTCGTGGTGACCGCGCCCCGATCGTGTTGGGTTGGGGCTCGTCACGCGCCCTAACTCAACACAATTCAGAGCACGGCGAGCACTGCGGACGTGAACTCGGCCGTCGTCGCACTTCCTCCGAGGTCTGCGGTGGCCGATCCGTCAGCGATGACGTGTGCGACGGCCCCGTCGATCGAATCGGCGGCCGCACGCAGAGCGTCGGAGTCTTGACGTTCGCCCTCCCACCGCAGGAGCATGGCGACCGATCCGATCGTGGCGATCGGGTTCGCCTTCGCCTGCCCGGCGATGTCCGGAGCGGCACCGTGCACAGCCTGGGCCATCGCACGCTCGGTCGACGTGTTCAGCGACGCCGCGAGACCGAGCGATCCCGACAGCTCAGCGGCCAGATCCGAGAGGATGTCGCCGAACAGATTCTCGGTGACGATGACGTCGAAGTCGGTGGGCCGTCGGACGAGGAGTGCCGCCATGGCGTCCACATGCTCAGTGTCGACGGTGACATCCGGGTAGCGCTCGGCCACGTCCAGACACACGTCTCGGAACAGTCCCGTCGTCAGGCGAAGCACATTCGCCTTGTGCACCACGGTCACGTGGCCACGCCGGCGCCGCGCCGCTTCGAACGCCTCCACTGCGATCCGTTCGGTCGCGGCACGCGTGATCAACCCGACGGACAACGCGACGTCCGGGGTCGGCATGAACTCGCCGGTTCCGACAGCCATGTTCCGGTCGGCGTACAGGCCTTCACTGTTCTCCCGCACGATCAGCAGATCGATCTCGGGCGCCGTCGCGGGCACACCGGGCACCGCGCGCGCGGGTCGAAGGTTGGCGTACAGGTCGAACTGCTTGCGCATCACCGCGCCGGGCGCCGGATGCCGAAACGCGGGCGGATAAGCAGCACTGTCGTGCGGCCCGACGAGCCAGAGGTCGATATCGGCCAGTGCGTCCAGCGTCGACTCCGGGACCGGAGCGCCGTGCGGTTCGATCGCGTCGGCCCCGAACGGCAGCTCCACGGTCGCCAATTCGACGCCGTGCACTTGCAGGGCCCGCCGCGCGACGTCGACGGCCGCAGGCACCACTTCCGGTCCGATCCCGTCGCCTTCGAGGACTGCGAGGCGGACTGTCTGGCCGTCGGTCATGAGTTCTCCTTCGTCGTAGGCTGGTCGATCATTCCGCCGAGTACCTCACATAGCAGGAACCGGTGCTGTACCCGCTGCACACAGTGACGATCGCCGGCAGCACCCAGTCGCGGTCCGGTTCATCAGTGCGCGGCCTGATCCCAGGTGCGGCCGAATCCGACCGACACCTCCAGCGGAACGGACAACTCGATGGCCGATCCCATCTCCTCGCGAACCAGCTTCTCGACGGCGTCCCGCTCGTCGGCGGCGACGTCGAGCACGAGTTCGTCATGCACCTGGAGCAGCATTCGCGACCGATGGCCCTCGGCGGCGAGACGTCGCTGCACGTTGATCATCGCGACCTTGATGATGTCGGCCGCGGTCCCCTGGATCGGTGCGTTCAGAGCCATCCGCTCGGCCGACTGCCTGCGCTGGAAGTTGTCGGAGTTCAGATCCGGCAGGTACCGGCGCCGACCGAACAACGTGGCCGTGTACTCGTTCCGACGCGCCTCGACGACGACGTCGTGCAGGTAGTCGCGCACCCCGCCGAAGCGGTCGAAGTACTGCTCCATCTGCTGCTTGGCCTCTTCACGGCCGATCCCCAGCTGCGCGGCGAGACCGTACGCGCTCAAGCCGTACGCCAGCCCGTACGACATCGCCTTCACCCGCGACCGCATCTGCGGGTCGACCTGGTCCACCGGCACACCGAACGCGCGGGAACCGACGAAGTTGTGGAGATCCTCCCCCGAGCGGAACGCCTCGATGAGGCCGTCGTCTTCCGACAGGTGCGCCATGATGCGCATCTCGATCTGCGAATAGTCCGCCGTCATCAATGCGTCGAATTCGGGCGCCACGACGAAGCCGCCACGGATCTGACGCCCCGCATCGGTGCGGACGGGAATGTTCTGCAGGTTCGGGTCGGTCGAGGAGAGACGCCCCGTCGCGGCGACGGTCTGATTGAACGTGGTGTGGATGCGCCCGTCGTCGGCCACCGACTTGAGCAGCCCGTCGACCGTCACTTTCAGTCGGGTCGCGTCCCGGTGCTCGAGCAGGAACTTCAGGAACGGATGCTCGGTCTTCTCATACAGCGACGCCAGGGCGTCGGCGTCCGTCGTGTAACCCGTCTTGGTCTTCTTGGTCTTCGGCATGTCGAGCTTGTCGAAGAGAATCGTCTGCAGTTGCTTCGGCGAACCCAGATTCACCTGTTCGCCGATCACCTCGTACGCCGACTCCGCGGCGTCGCGCACGCGCTGGGCGAACTCGCGCTCCAGATCGGTGAAGTGCTCGGTGTCCACACCGATGCCGACGGCTTCGAGATCGGCGAGCACGAACGTGAGCGGCAGCTCCATCTCGGTGAGCAGTGCCGTCGAGTCGATGCGCTCGAGTTCGGTGTCCAGTGCGTCGGCGAGTTCGGCGACGGCGCGCGCCGCGAGCATCAAGTTCTCGGCGGCTCTGGCGGCGTCGGCATCGTCGTCGAGCAGCGACAGCTGACCGCCGTCGTCGACTCCGTCGTCGGCCCGCAGCTCACGACGGAGGTACCGCAAGGCGAGATCGTCGAGATTGAAAGTGCGCTGACCGGGTCGGACCA
>JASLJL010000135.1 GCA_030152405.1 Gordonia sp. (in: high G+C Gram-positive bacteria)
CAGGAGTGCGCCCGTGAAAGTCTCTGCAGCGCAGCAGCGACTGCTGCTCGACCTCGCCGAGCTGGACGCCGACATCGCCAAAGCCCAGCACGCTCGCAAGAACCTGCCCGAAGACGCCGAACTCGCCGAGCTCGCGACGTCGCTCGAGGCGGCCAGGGACGACGTCGCACGGTCGCGGGTCGCTGTCGACGACCTGCAGCAGGTGTACGAGAAGATGGACGCCGAGCTGACCGGCATGACCGACCACGCCGCCCGTGATCAGGCCGCGATCGACGCCGGAACGGTCGGCCACAAGGCGCTGGCCGAGCTCCAGCACGAACTCGACCACCTCGTCCGCAGGCGCGACGACCTCGAGGGCGAGATGCTGGAACTGATGGAGCAGCAGGAGGCCACGAACACCGAGGCCGACCGCGCGGAGGCCGCGCTGTTGACGTTGACCGAGAAGGAACTCGATCTGGTCGCCCGTCGGGACAGCAGCGGTGCGGCGGCCGAACAGAAGATCGCCGACGTCGTCGCCCGCCGCGACGATCTCGCGGCGACTATCGACGCCGAGCTCGTCGCCGTGTACGAGGGGCTCCGCAAGCGAGGCCAGGTGGGTGCCGGATTGGTGCAGGCCCGCCGATGCGGCGCCTGCCGCATGGAGCTCGACCCTCGGACGCTGTCGCGGATCGCCGCGGCGGATGAGGACGAGGTGCTGCGATGCGAGGAATGCGGCGCGATCATGGTGCGCACCAACCACTCCGGGTTGCCGGGGCAGGGGCGTCCGCGTGAGTGAGAAGACATCCTGGCAGGGACAGACGGCATCGCCGACGCGGATCGTGCTGCTGCGCCACGGGCAGACTCCGTTGTCCGTGGAGCGGCGCTACTCCGGTCGCGGGAACCCGGAACTGACCGACGTCGGTCTGGAGCAGGCGACGGCGGCGGCCACCAGGCTCGCGACGTCGCCGTTCGGTCGGATCGACGCCATCGTCTCCTCGCCCTTGGCCAGGGCTCGGAACACCGCCGAGTTCGCCGCGCGGGTTCTGGGACTGGAGGTGACCGTCCACGACGGTCTCATCGAGACCGACTTCGGCGAATGGGAGGGCCTCTCGTTCCGCGAGGCCGCCGAGCGCGACGGTCGCCTGCACCGCAAATGGCTCAGCGACGTCGAAGTCGCACCTCCCGGCGGGGAGAGCTTCGCAGTCGTGGGGGAGCGCGTCGGGCAGGTGCGCGACGACCTCGTCGACAACTACCCGGGGCAGACGATCCTCGCCGTCAGCCACGTGACGCCGATCAAGACCTTCCTGCGCGGTGCGCTCGGGGTCGGTCCCGAACTGCTGTTCCGCATGCACCTCGATCTCGCGTCGTTCTCGATCGTCGAGTTCTATCCGGACGGCGGTTCGGTGGTCCGTCTCGTCAACGACACGGCCCACCTCCAGTAGTCGGTTCGGTCCGCCGACCCGCTGCGGGTATCCTTCAGAGGCGAACGAGTCGGCCGGGCGGCCGCGGCGAGGGAACCGCACGAGGACATCGTGCAGGCCCGCAGCCGAGGAAAGTCCGGACTCCACACAGCAGGGTGGTTGTCAACGGCAACCCGGGGCGACCCGCGGGACAGTGCCACAGAGAACAGACCGCCTCCCGCTTCGGCGGGCGGTAAGGGTGAAACGGTGCGGTAAGAGCGCACCAGCGACGCGGGTGACCGCGACGGCTAGGTAAACCCCACCCGGAGCAAGGCCGAAGTCCGCACCGTTCGCGGTGCGGATGCGCGAGTGTTCGAGGACTGCTTGTCCGAGCTCGCGGGTTGGCTGCTTGAGGCACCCGGCGACGGTGTGTCCAGATGGATGGTCGCCACCGGCTCTCGGGCCGGTACAGGATCCGGCTTACACGCCGGCTCGTTCGCCCTCACACCGCGCGGAACCGCACGCGTGAGGCCTGTGGATCGGCCTCGATCACCTCGACGGTGCACGCGGTCCCGGCCGCCGGCGCGTCGTCGCACCCGCCGATGATCGCCGGTGATGAGATGAACACCTCGGCGGGTTTGTCGCCGCGGGCATCGCGCATCACGACGGCGTCGAACTTCGCGCCCACCTGATCGGCGAGCACGACGGCCTCGGTCAGGTCCACGCTCCGACGTTCGGCGGTCGACGCGGTCGAGTCGGACGACGCCATGATCTTGGGCAGGGTCGGCAGCGCGTCGAGCACCCACTGCGGAGGACGTCCGCCCGCGGCGATCGCGAGGCAGGTCTCGGTGGCGAACCGGTCTGCGAGGCGCCGAAGCGGGGCGGTGACGTGCGAGTACACCCCGCCGACACCGGCGTGGGCGACAGCGGCGTCGTCGAGCGACGCCGAAGCGGCGTCGAGCGACAGGTAACCCGCGCCGCGCATCAACCGTGCGCCGACGGTCATCAGCGCGAGCGTGGTGGGCGCGTCGGCGGCCAGCGACGCGAGGAACTCGCCAGGCGACGCCCCGTCGACCCAGGTGACGCCGAGGTTCGCGGCGGTGGCCCGGAGGTCCTGGACCGCGTCCGACGATGCCGGCGGGAGCGTGCGGAGCAGTCCGACGCCCGCGTCGCGCTGCATTCGGCCCGCCGCCATGCCGACGAGCAACGACACCTGGGCGTTCCACTGGTCGGCGGGCGTGTGCGGCGCGATCTGCAGAGTCCACGCGTGATCGCCCTCGTGCGGGACGATCTCCTGATCGGGCAGATCGAGTTGGACGGCGCCTCGTCGCAGACACCATGCGGACCGTGCGCGCCCGAATGCGGGGAGCGCCGCGATCGACGGGTGCAGTCGGTCGGCGTCGTGGTCGGTCATCACGCCCGCGTAGTCGAAGCGCATGCGGGATCGAACGGTGGCCCGCTCGACGTGCGCTGACGTCTGGTCACCGTCGTGATTCACCGTGACGGTCCACAGCACCGCCGGCCGGATCTGGTCGGGCAGCAGGGATCCCGCGCCCTCCGACAGTGGGCGCGGATGCAGCGGGACGCTCCCGTCGGGGAAGTAGATCGTCTGGCCGCGGCTGCGGCTCTCGGAGTCGACCGGCCCGCCGGGTTCGACGAGGGCGGCGACGTCGGCGATCGCGTAGTGGACGGTGAAACCGTCGTCGGTCGCCTCGATGTGGAGGGCCTGATCCAGATCCTTCGACGTCGGCGGGTCGATGGTGACCAGTTCGATGTCGGTCCGGTCGACGCGGCCGTTGGGCAGCCGATCCGTTGCGGCGTCGGCTTCTGCAGTGGCCGCGGCCGGGAACTCCTCGGTGACGTCGAGCTCACGTCGGATCTGGTCGAAGTCGATGGCTGGTGCAAACACTCTGCGCTGCATGGGATCGAATGTATGCGATGAGCGGAGTCGAGACGGACCCCGATCAGGTGAGGCGGCGGTAGGCCTTCACCGAGCGCCGACCGCGGGCCTCCTCGCGGGCGTCGAGGCGTCCCAGGACGAAATGCGCCCGCGGACTGAGCGGAGTGCTCTCGGCGACCGCGGCGAGGCGGGCGCGGTTGACCGCGGTGTCGTTGAACACCCCGAGATACGTCTGAATCTCTTTGGCGTGCTTGCCGACCTTCACGAACGAGTCGCGGCGCAGCGCGGCGGCCGACTCCGCCGTGTAGCGGGCGGCCTTGGCGCGCTTACGGATCCGGTGCAGCTGCTCCACCCAGTCCGGCGACCACCGGTCGTGATCGCCGAGAGCCTTCTGCGCCTTGCGGAGTCGCTTGTACGACGCGGCCACGGCCTCGGCGGCGACATCGCGCGCCGGGCGACGGGCGTCGGGCCCTTCCACCGGATCGCTGATGAGCCGATCCAGGTCGTCGAGCAAGGTCAGGTAGCGGTCGGTATTGAGAGCGAACCGCATCGACCTCAGCGCCCGGTCGTGGCGGACGCGCTCACCCGCCACGAGCGCTTCGACGAGATCGTCGGGCGCGTCCTCTCGGGCCAACAGCATCTCGTTGGTCTCCAGCTGGACTTCCAGATCGCGGACGTCGCCGAGGACCTCGCCGAGCAGTCGGAGCTCCTCGGAGACCGGGTCCGCGGTCTCGGCCGCGAGAACCTGCGGGTAGGACGTGAGAATGGACCGGAGCTTGCGCGCGGCCACCCGCATCTGGTGGACGGCGTCGGGGGCGTCGTCCCGGGCCAGCGGGTCGTATGCGACGAGCGCATCGCGGTGCGCGGCGAGGTCGGTGATGACGAGGTCGAGCGCCGTCGGCTTCTTCGGCAGCGTCGGGCGATCGGCGTCGGCGGGCTGCGAGCCGATCGCGCGGGCCAGTTTCGAGGTGCTCGACGCCTTCCGTGCGCCCGCGGCCTTGAGGTACGCCTTCGCGCGCTTGAGGAGGGCGGTGCCGCCCTTGTGCGAGGTGGTCGGTTGGACGAGCTCGAACTCCCATTCCGCCCAGCGGTCGACTCCGCCGCCGGGCAGCAGCGACTCCGCCGACACGAGGTCCTCGCAGAAGACGGCGACCTCCCGACCGTCGGCGTCGTAGATCGTGGTGACGGTGCGATCGGTGGTGATCGTCGCGACCGGCGCCAGTTCGCGTGTGCGCACCACCGCGGCCACTTGGTCGCGGAGGACCGCGGGGACGCCCGCGTCGTACGGGGCGTCGTCGAAGTCGATCGCCAGTTCACGACGCGCGGCCTTCACGGTCGACGGTCGCTTGAGATGCCAGCCGCTGTCGGTGCCGCCGGAACGGCGTCGCAGGGTGGTCCGGTTGACGGCGAGCGCCGTGTCCGCGGTGTCGAAGTAGGTGGCTTCCAGCAGGTACGTCTGTGGTTCGCCGACTCGGCCGTCCGGGACGAGGCCGGAGAGGTCGGGTGCGGGGAGCCCCGCGTCGACGTCGAACTTCAACTCGATCTCGAGAGATTCGTGCGCGGCGGGGCTCATGGCGTGTTCAGTCTCCTGTGCGGGCGAAGCGGTCGGTGGCTTCCACGAGGTGGTGGACGATGCCGGGTTCGAACGACGAGTGACCGGCGTCGTCGACCACGTGGAGATCGGCGTCGGGCCAGGCTCGATGCAGGTCCCACGCGCTGCGCATCGGGCAGACGACGTCGTAGCGGCCCTGGACGATGGTGGCCGGGATGTGTTCGATGCGGCCGATGTCGCGGAGCAACTGGCCGTCGTCGATGAACCCGTGGTTGGTGAAGTAGTGGTTCTCGATGGTGGCGAATGCGAGGTCCTCGGCGCCCTCGTCGCCCGAGTTCGGTCGGGGCGTGAGATAGCTCGTCATGTTCTCCCACGCCGACCAGGCGTTGGCGGCGCGCTGTGCGACCGCGCGGTCGTCGCCGGTCAGCAGTCGGTGATACGCGGCGACCAGGTCACCGTCGCGTTGGTCTGCCGGGATCGGCTCGAGGTAGCGCTCCCACACGTCCGGGTAGATGTGCGAGGCGCCGCCGTTGTAGTACCAGTCGATCTCGCTGCGCCGCAGCAGGAAGATGCCGCGCAGGACGAGTTCGGTGACCCGCTCCGGATGGGTCTGCGCGTAGGCGAGCCCGAGCGTGGAGCCCCACGATCCGCCGAAGACCTGCCAGCGGTCGATCCCCAGGTGGTCGCGGATCGCCTCCATGTCGGCGATCAGGTGCTGGGTGGTGTTGACCGACAGATCGGCGCCGTCGGCGATGTGCGGCCGCGACTGGCCGCAGCCGCGCTGATCGAACAGGACGATCCGGTACTTCTTCGGGTCGAAGAACCGGCGCTGCTGCGGAGACGTTCCACCGCCGGGGCCGCCGTGCACGAAGATCACGGGCTTGCCGTCGGGAGCACCCGAGGTCTCCCAGTAGATCTCCTGACCGTCTCCGACGGGCAGATGGCCGGACGCATACGTCTCGATCGGGGGATACAGCGTGCGCATGCGTCCAAGCCTATCTGCCTGCGGAGGTCTGTCAGTACGAGTGCTCGGGGCCGGGGAACGACGCCGACGCGACCTCTGCGGCGTACTGGCGTGCCGCGCTGCGGAGGTCGTCGCCGATCGAGGCGTACCGCTTGACGAACTTCGCGGTCTTGCCGTGCGTGTAGCCGGCGGCGTCCTGCCAGACGAGCACCTGTGCGTCCGTCTCGTTGCCCGCGCCGATGCCGACGGTCGGGATGGTGAGCTTGCGGGTGATCTGGCCCGCTACGTCGGCGGGGACCATCTCCATGACGACGGCGAAGGCGCCCGCCTCCTGGACTGCGATGGCGTCGGCGATCAACTGGTCGGCGGCGTCGCCACGGCCCTGCACCCGGTAGCCGCCCAGGCCGTTGACGCTCTGCGGCGTGAAGCCCACGTGCGCCATGACCGGGATGCCCGCCTGCGTGAGAGCGCTGATCTGCGGGGCGATGCGTTCGCCGCCCTCGATCTTGATCGCGTGCGCACCGGACTCCTTGAACATGCGGATCGACGATTCGAGCGCCTGCTGCGGGCCGACTTCGTACGTGCCGAACGGCAGGTCGGCGACGACCATCGCGTGCGGGGCTCCGCGCACCACTGCGCGGGCGAGGGGGATCAGCTCGTCGAGCGATACCGGGATCGTGGTGTCGTACCCGTAGACGACGTTGGCTGCGGAGTCGCCGACCAGAAGGACGGGGATCTCGGCCTCGTCGAAGATGCGGGCCGTGGAGTAGTCGTAGGCGGTGAGCATCGCCCACTTATGACCTTCGGACTTCCACTGAGCGAGATGCTGAATGCGGGTGGCCCGGCGGGGGCTGGGCGCGCTGTTCGAACCGTAGACGGATGCTTCCGACATGACTGCCTCATTTCTGCCTCGAGTCCCGCGACTGCGGGTACCCGGGTTGGTGTGGACTTCTCGATTCTCCCATCGGTGGCACAACGTCGGCAGAGGCGATCAGGGTGCTGTTGGTCACATGCCTGCGCGCACGCCCTCGAAGTCGCCCGGTGTAACACGCGCGTAATCGCGGAGCACTAGGGTTCGGGTATGGATCGCCAACAGGAATTCGTGCTGCGCACTCTCGAGGAGCGCGACATCCGCTTCGTACGACTGTGGTTCACCGACATCCTCGGTTACCTGAAATCGGTGGCGATCGCTCCGGCCGAACTCGAGGGAGCGTTCTCCGAGGGCATCGGGTTCGACGGTTCCGCCATCGAGGGCTTCTCGCGCGTCTCCGAGGCCGACACCGTCGCCAAGCCCGATCCGTCGACCTTCCAGGTGCTGCCGTGGGTCACTGACGGCCGCCAGCACTCGGCGCGCATCTTCTGCGACATCGCGATGCCCGACGGGACACCGTCGTGGGCGGACCCGCGCAACGTCCTGCGTCGGCAGCTCAACAAGGCCGCCGACCAGGGATTCACCTGCTACGTCCACCCCGAGATCGAGTTCTTCCTGCTCAAGGACATGCCGGTCGACGGCACCCCGCCGATCCCGTCGGACAGCGGCGGCTACTTCGATCAGACGTTCCACGACACGGCGCCGAACTTCCGGCGACACGCGATCGAGGCGTTGGAGTCGATGGGCATCTCGGTGGAGTTCTCGCACCACGAGGGCGCGCCGGGTCAGCAGGAGATCGACCTGCGCTACGCCGACGCGCTGTCGATGGCCGACAACGTGATGACGTTCCGCTATCTGATCAAGCAGGTCGCGTTCAATGACGGCGTGCGCGCCACGTTCATGCCGAAACCGTTCAGCGAGCATCCGGGTTCGGCCATGCACACTCACCTGTCGCTGTTCGAGGGCGACACCAACGCGTTCCACAATCCGGACGATCCGATGCAGTTGTCGGTCGTCGGCAAGCAGTTCATCGCGGGCATCCTCGAACACGCCAACGAGATGAGCGCCGTCACCAATCAGTGGGTCAACAGTTACAAGCGGCTCATCTACGGCGACGAGGCGCCGACCGCGGCCACGTGGGGACGGGCCAACCGGTCGGCCATGGTCCGCGTTCCGCTCTACACCCCGAACAAGGCGTCCTCCCGCCGCGTCGAGGTGCGGAGCCCCGACTCCGCCTGCAACCCGTACCTGACCTTCGCGGTGCTGCTCGCCGCGGGTCTGAAGGGGATCGAAGAGGGATACGAGCTTCCCGAGGAGGCCGAGGACAACGTGTGGGCGCTGACGCCCGCCGAACGTCGCGCGATGGGCTACAAGGAGTTGCCGGGCTCCCTGGCCGACGCGCTCACGGAGATGGAGAAGTCCGAGCTGGTGGCGGAGACCCTCGGTGAGCATGTCTTCGACTACTTCCTGCGAAACAAGTGGTCGGAGTGGGCCGCGTACCGCGGACGGGTGACGCCGTTCGAGCTCGAGAGCTACCTGCAACTCTGATGGCGACCATGGGTGGCCGCTCGGCCGTACCGAGTCCGGGCCGTCTCGGGCTGCTCGACGACACCGCTCGCGAGGATCTCGCGACGCTGGGGTGGTCGAAGCCTGATGCGGTCGATCTGCTGTGGGCGTTGTCGCGGGCCCCGGACGCCGACCTCGCGTTGCGCGCCCTGATCCGCATTCACGACGTCGAACCGGCCCGCGACTGGGCCGAGCTCGACGCGCTCCTGCGGGCGTCCAAGTCGTTCCGCGGCCGACTGCTGTCGGTGCTGGGCGGGTCCGATGCGCTGGCCGACCACGTCGTCGCCGACCCGGGGACGTGGCGTCTGCTGATCGACGACGAGATGCCGTCGGCACAGGAGTCGCGCGACGCGCTCCTGGCCGCGGTCGACGCCGTTCGAGTGGACGGGACGTCGGACGACGACCTGCTGTTCCGGGCTGCCGTCATCGGACCGGACGCCGTCGTCGCCCTGCGGAAGGCGTACCGGGATCAGATCCTGATCCTCGCAGCCCACGACCTCGCCGCAACCGTCGAGAACGAACCGGTTCTGTACTTGCCGGAAGTGGGTGGACGCCTCGCCGATCTCGCGGACGCCGCCCTCACGGCGGCTCTGGCGGTGGCGATCGGCGATGTGGTCGGAGACGCGCCGCTCGACACCCGCCTGGCCGTCGTCGCGATGGGCAAGTGCGGTGCTCGCGAGCTCAACTACGTGTCCGACGTGGACGTCGTCTTCGTCGCCGAGCCCGCGGACGGGGTGTCCGCCCGCATCGCCGGCGAGATGATGCGCATCGGGTCGCAGGCGTTCTTCGACGTCGACGCTGGACTGCGTCCCGAGGGCAAGTCGGGCGCACTCACCCGGACGGTGGAGTCGCATGTCGCGTACTACCGCCGGTGGGCCAAGACCTGGGAGTTCCAGGCGCTCCTCAAGGCGAGGCCGATGACCGGCGACATGGCGTTGGGGCGCGAGTACACGGCGGCCACGTCGCCGATGGTCTGGGACGCCTCCGAACGCGACGACTTCGTGCCCGAGGTTCAGGCGATGCGTCGTCGTGTGGAGTCGCTCGTCCCGGACGAGCACAAGGCCCGCAACCTCAAGCTCGGACGTGGCGGACTGCGCGACGTCGAGTTCGCCGTGCAGCTGCTGCAGATGGTCCACGGTCGAGTCGACGCGTCGCTGCGCGTCCAGTCGACCGTCGACGCCCTCGACGCGCTGACCACGGCCGGTTACATCGGGCGGGACGACGGCGCGAACTTCTCGGCGTCGTACCAGTTCCTCCGACTGCTCGAACACCGCATTCAGCTGCAGCGGCTGAGCCGCACCCATCTGCTCCCGGAGCCGGGCGACGAGCAGGCGATGCGATGGCTGGCGCGCGCCGCGCACATCCGCCCCGAGGGCAGCCAGGACGCGGCGACGGTCCTCCGTCGTGACTTGCGCAAGCAGGTGACCCGCGTCCGCCAACTGCACGAGAAGCTCTTCTACCGTCCGCTGCTCGACGCCGTCGCGCGTCAAGACAAAGGGCTGCTGCGCCTCACCGACGACTCGGCCAAGCGGCAGCTCGCAGCGCTCGGCTACGCGATACCGGATCGGGCGCTCGCGCACATCCGGGCGCTCGCTTCGACGCCCGGGCGCACCGGCGCCATCCAGTCGATGATCCTGCCGGGGCTCCTCGAACACATCTCCGACACTCCCGACCCCGACGCCGGACTGCTGAACTACCGCAAGCTCAGCGAGCAGATGGGGACCACCGACTGGTATCTGCGGCTCCTGCGCGACGACGGCGTGGTTGCCGAACGCCTGATGCGGGTGCTCGGGACCAGCGAGTACATCGCCGATCTGCTCATGCGGTCGCCGGACGTCATCGCGCTGTACTCGTCGGGCGCCACCGGACCCAAGCTGACCGAGGTCGACTCCGCCGACGTCGTCAAAGGGCTGCGTGCGTCGATGCGCCGGGCGTCCGATCTGCCGCGTGCGATCGCCGTCGCCCGTTCCCATCGGCGAGCCGAGCTGGCGCGTATCGCGTCGGCCGACATCCTCGGGCTGATGACCGTCCAAGAGGTCTGTCGAGCACTGTCGACGGTCTGGGCGGCGGTGCTCGACGCGTCGCTGGAGAAGGTGATCGAGGAGTCGTTGCAGGGCGCGCCAGCACCCGCACGACTGGCCGTCATCGGTATGGGCAGGCTCGGCGGCGGTGAGCTCGGATACGGGTCGGACGCGGACGTCATGTTCGTGTGCGATCCCGTGGACGGTGTGGACGAGGCCGATGCCGTCAAGTGGGCTCAGAAGGTGTGCGAGCAGGTCAGAACGATGCTCGGCACGCCGAGTGCCGATCCGCCGCTCGAAGTCGACATCGGTCTGCGCCCGGAGGGGCGGAACGGGCCGGTCGTCCGGACTCTGGCGTCGTACGCGGCGTATTACGACCAATGGGCGCAGGCGTGGGAGGTACAGGCGCTCCTGCGCGCTCACACGGTCGCGGGCGACGCCGAGCTCGGGCTGTCGTTCCTGCACATGATCGACCGGACCCGCTACCCGGCGGGAGGCGTGTCACCCGAGGCGGTCCGCGAGATCCGTCGGATCAAGGCGCGTGTCGACTCCGAGCGACTCCCGCGCGGGGCCGATCCGGCGACCCACACGAAGCTCGGCCGCGGTGGGCTCGCCGACGTCGAGTGGACCGTCCAGCTGACGCAGTTGCGGTACGCGCACGAGTACCCGTCGCTGCACAACACCTCGACGTTGGAGACCCTCGACGCTATCGCCGCCGCCGACCTGGTGCCCGCCGAACAGGTTGAGATCCTGACCGACGCCTGGCTCACCGCCACCAAGGCGCGCAACGCATTGGTCCTCGTTCGCGGAAAGCCCGTCGACCAACTTCCGTCGCCGGGTCGTCAGCTTCGTGCCGTGGCCTACGCGGCGGGGTGGCCGCAGGACGAGGCCCTCGAGTTCCTCGAGCACTACATGCGCGTCACTCGGCGCGCGAAGGCCGTCGTGTTGGAGGTCTTCGGGGGCTGAGGTTCGACCCACTACCATGGTCGGATGCCTCCGCAGACCGTGACCAAACTGATCGGCGGTCTCGTCACCGGTTCCATCCGGGTGACGCAGAAGGCCACGCAACCGGTCCTCAAGGCCGCGAACGCGGTCGTCCAACGGTTTCCCCGCGAGTTGATCAGTCTCGGCGGCGACGCCGACGACCCGACCGGCAAAGTGGTCTACGACTTCTTCGCGGGCATCGGGCCGGAACTCGCGCACCCCGGTGGAAGTCTGCCCGGCGCCAACCGGTGGGACGATCCGCTCGACCCCGCACACCCGGTTCCGGTGGTGCTGGCTCACGGCACCGCGGGCGGCGGGCAGACCAACTGGGGCACTTACGTTCCGCTGCTCACCGAGGCCGGCTACTCGGTGTTCACGCTCACGTTCGGAGCCATCCCCGGATCGCGGTGGCCGATCTCGGCTCTCGGCGGGATGACGACGATCGAGGAGAGTGCGGCCGAGTTCGGCGAGTTCGCCGAGCGGGTGATGGCGGCCACCGGCTCCGATCGGATCCACGTCGTCGGACA
>JASLJL010000167.1 GCA_030152405.1 Gordonia sp. (in: high G+C Gram-positive bacteria)
ACGCCGCCTGCATGTCGGCGCACCGCGACCGGAAGTCGTTCTCGTCGTAGACGAACAGCGGCGTGCCGTACGTCTGAGCGAGCTCGTCCACCCCGATGCCGCCGATGGTGACGACGTCCGCGTCGTTGCGGCCGGCGCCGCGCGGGTAGACGTTGGCCGGGATCTCCGACATCTCGGCGGGACTGTTCGGGCGCTCGGCGAGATGCGGAGCGGCGAGGATGTCCGCGTGACGCGGACCCGCGGGATGTGCCATCACATACGCTCCGGGGCGCTGACGCCGACCAGGTCGAGACCGTTGGCCAGCACTTGGCGGGTCGCCTCGCACAACGCGAGACGAGCCGCGTGGACGTCGCCGGCCTCCTCGTCGCCCTGCGGCAGAACGCGGCACCGCGCGTAGAAGCGGTGGTACGCGCCGGCCAGCGATTCGAGGTAGCGGCTCACGCGATGCGGCTCACGCAGCGTGGCCGCAGTCGCGACCACCTCGGAGAAGTCTCCGATGGTGCGGATGAGATCGCCTTCGGCTTCGTCGTCGAGCAGTTCGAGGTGCTCGACCGACGCAGACAGACCCAGTTCGGCCGCCGTCCGCGACAGCGCCGACAGGCGAGCGTGCGCGTACTGGACGTAGTACACGGGGTTGTCGGACGACTGCTTGCGCAGCAGGTCGAGATCGATGTCGATGTTGACGTCGATCGACGAGCGGATGAGCGCGTAGCGGGCGGCGTCGACACCGACCGCCTCGACGAGGTCGTCGAGAGTGATGACGGTGCCCGCCCGCTTGCTCATGCGGACCGGCGTGCCGTCCTTCACGAGGTTCACCATCTGACCGATCAGCACTTCGACCGATTGCGGGTCGTAACCGAGTGCGGCGGCCGCTGCCTTGAGGCGGACCACGTAGCCGTGGTGATCGGCGCCGAGCATGTAGATGAGGTGGTTCGCACCGCGGTCGTGCTTGTCCTTGAGGTAGGCGATGTCGCCTGCGATGTAGGCCGCGTTGCCGTCGGACTTGAGGACGACGCGGTCCTTGTCGTCGCCGTAATCGGTCGACCGCAGCCACCACGCGCCGTCGGCCTCGTACAGGTTGCCGTTGGCCTTCAGCTCGGCGATCGATTCGTCGACAAGACCGCGATCGAACATCGAGTTCTCGTGCGTGTAGACGTCGAAGTCGGTGCCGAACTCATGGAGGGTCCGCTTGATGTGCGAGAACATCAGCTCGACGCCCTCGGCACGGAACGTCTCCAGGCGCTCGTCCTCGGCCTGCGACAGCACATCGGGGTGCTTCTCGACGACGGTGGCCGCGATCTCCTTGATGTACTCGCCCGCGTATCCGTCCTCCGGTGCGGCCTCACCGAGCGCGGCGGCTAGCAGCGAGCGGGCGAAACGATTGATCTGCTCGCCGTGATCGTTGAAGTAGTACTCGCGGGTGACCTTCGCACCGCGCGCCGCCAAGACGCGACCCAGCGCGTCTCCGACTGCCGCCCAACGGGTTCCGCCGAGGTGGATGGGTCCGGTCGGGTTCGCCGACACGAACTCGAGGTTCACGTCGAGTGCCGACAGTTCGTCGCCGCGCCCGTAGTTCGCACGCTCGGCGAGGACGGTGGCGACCGTCTGGTTCTGCGCGGCCGCGGCCAGACGCAGATTCACGAAGCCGGGGCCGGCGATCTCTGCGGAGTCGATGCCGGGATCGGCAGCGAACTCCTCGGCGAGCCAGCCTGCGAGTTCACGCGGGTTGACGCCGGCCTTCTTGCCGAGTTGGAGGGCGATGTTCGTCGCGTAGTCGCCGTGTTCGGGACTGCGCGGACGCTCCACCACGACGGTCTCCGGAATCAGGTCGACGTCCAGGTCATGGGCGGCGAACACCGTGCGCGTCGCAGCGCGAAGCAGAGCAGCGAGTTCGGTGGGAGTCACAGGTACATATCCTATTGGCCCAGGCCGGGTTCTGGACAATCGGCCGGGGTCGACCGTCCCTCGCCCGCGCCGCATGTCCAGCGCGTGCTGAGTGTCATGCCTCCACCGCTCCTCGATCGGGCCGCGACGCGAAGGCGAGCCGCCATGCTGTTTCGGTCCGATACGCGCCAATCCGCCGCGTGGTTCATTCGCTCGTACGACAATCGTGGAGTGGGCACATCGACGCGACTCGACCGCAGCACAGTATGGGAGACGGTGCACGCCGAGCGCCGCCGTCTCGCCGCAGACCTGACGGGTCTCGCTCCCGACGAGTGGCGGACCGCGTCACTGTGTCCCGGTTGGGATGTGCACGACGTCGTCGCTCACCTCGTCGACACCGCCCGCACCGGGCGGCTGCGCTTCGTCTGGGATCTCGCTCTGGCACGCTTCGACTTCGACCGCGCCAACGAGCGCGGAGTCCGCCGGTGCAAGCGGACCGATCCCGAGGACACCGTCGCCGACCTGCTCGCCGCGGCGGACCTCACCCGCACTCCCCCGGCACCGCCCGCCACTCGCCTGGTCGAGGCGATCGTCCATGGCGAAGACATCCGGCGTCCGCTCGGGATCGTCCGTCCGTATCCGATCTCAGCGGTGCTGGACGCGTTGGAGTATCAGCTGAAGACGGCCGTGAGCTGGGGCGGCGGCGCCGAGCGGGCGGAAGGTCTCCGTCTGGTCG
>JASLJL010000229.1 GCA_030152405.1 Gordonia sp. (in: high G+C Gram-positive bacteria)
TGTCGCCGGCGGGCACTTCCCGACGACGACGGCCAGGTAGACGCCCGCCGTCACCCCGACCCCGACGGCCGCCCACTGCAGCGGCCGCAGTCGTTCGCGGAGCACCAGGACGCCGAGCGCGACGGTGACGAGCGGATTCAAGAAGTATCCGAGTGCGGCGTCGCTCGTGTGCCCCGAGGTGACCGCCGCGACGTACACCACCCAGTTGATCGCGATCAGCACCGCCGCGATGCTCACGCCTGCGAGCAGTCGCCACTGGCCGCGGAGATCGGCGATCCACCGCCAGTCGCGCATCACGGCGAGGACCACCACGCACAGCAGCATCGTCCACACGATCCGATGCGCGAGGATCTCCCAGGCGCCGGTCGGTCGGAGCGCGTCGAAGAACAACGGGAACAGGCCCCACACGCCGTATGCGAGGAGACCCGCGATGAGCCCTCGGGACGATTCGGACTTCATCGAGCGGTGACGTCCACGCCGCCGACGCGCAGAGCGTCGCGCACCAATCGCGCGTGCTCCACTGCGCCGGGCGTGTCCCCGTGCAGGCAGACGGAGTCGGCGGCGACGTCGAGGACGGTGCCGTCCACGGCCACGATCCGTCCGGTGGTGGCGAGCGCGACGACCCGGTCAGCGATCTCGGCCGAGTCGGTGAGCAGCGCGCCCGGCTCGGAGCGCGGCACCAACGTGCCCTCCGCGGTGTATCCGCGGTCGGCGAAGGCCTCGGTGATCACCTCGACGCCGGCGTCGAGGGCGGTCGTCTGCGCGACCGATCCCGGCAGACACATCAGCGGGAGGCCGGTGAGCGCGACCGCGCGGACGAGCGCCGCCGCCTGGGTCTCGTGGTGGACGACGGTGTTGTACAGCGCGCCGTGCGGTTTCACGTACTCGACGAGGCCGCCGACCGATGCGGCCAACGCCGACAGTGCTCCGACTTGGTAGAGCACGTCGGCGACGAGATCGGCGGGGGCGACGTCCATGAAGCGTCGGCCGAATCCGGTGCGGTCGGGGTACGACACCTGGGCGCCGATCCGCACGCCCGCGGACACCGCCGCCCGGCAGGTGTCGAGGAGCATCGTCGGCGTTCCGGCGTGGAATCCGCAGGCGATGTTCGCGCTGCTGATGAGCTCGATCATCGCGACGTCGTCGCCGACTCCCTCGCCGAGGTCCGCATTGAGATCGATGACGTCGCGAGGCATGCTCTGAGCCTAACCGCCGGGCGGACACCGGTTACCCTGGGCGTCATGGCAGAGAACGACACCGTGGTGACCCTCGCGGAGGGTGCAGTCGAGGGCAGGCGCGGCCGTGGAGCACGGCGCGGCACCGTCTCCTGGAAAGGCATCCCTTTCGCGGCGCCGCCGGTGGGCGAGAAGCGTTGGCACGCGCCGGAGCCCGTCACGCCGTGGCCCGGAATCCTGCAGTGCTTCGACTACGGTGCGGCGCCGGTGCAGGAGAAGCTCTTCACCGCTCGTGCATCGGGCGGGTTCCAGCCCCGCAGCGAGGACTGCCTGACCCTCAACGTGTTCGCGCCGGCCGGTGCGTCGGTCACCCCGCGTCCGGTGATGGTGTTCAACTACGGCGGCGCCTACATCCTCGGCGGCACGTCGACGCCGATCTACGACGGCTCGTACCTCGCGCGGAGCCGCGACGTGATCGTGGTGACCGTCAACTACCGCTTCGGTCCGCTCGGATTCCTCGACCTGAGCGACTACTCGACCGATGAGCGCCGCTTCGACACGAACGTCGGTCTGCGCGACATGGTCGCCGGTCTGGAATGGGTGCAGCGCAACATCGCGGCGTTCGGCGGCGACCCCGACCGGGTCACCGTGTTCGGCGAGAGCGCGGGCGGCTCGGCGGTGTTGACCCTGCTGTCGACGCCGGCCGCCGAAGGGCTGTTCTCGCGTGCCATCTCCCAAAGCCCCGCGCCCGCGTTGATCGTCTCGAAGGACAACGCGCGGATCTTCGCGGACGAGTTCGTCCGACTACTCGACGATCCGACTCGGCGCAGCGGCCCCGAGCGCACCGAGTCCCCGCTCGACCCCGCCGAAGTGGCGCGGATCGTCGACTCCGCGTCGGCGCACGATCTGCTGCGCATCGGCAACAAGATGCTCGGATTCGCCCGCGCGGCGATGCTGTCCGACCCGATGCCGTTCGCGCCGACTGTCGACGGCGAATACCTGCCGCAGACGCCGATGGAGGCCGCGCGCGACGGAAACACGCACCGCGTCCCGACGATCATCGGCAACAACAAGGACGAGGGAGAGCTCTTCGCGAGGTTCTGGGACATCCTGCCCGACGGCGCCCAGGCGCTCGTCGGCGTCGACGACCCGGAGATCCGGATGGAGTTGGAGTTGCTCTACCCGGGTAAGCGCGATCAGGTCAGGTTGGCCGCCGACGCCACGTTCTGGGAGCCGACCATCCGCTTCGCGGGCTTCCACAGCCGTCACGCGCCGACCTACGTCTATCGCTACGACTACGCGCCCGCCGTGCTCAAGGCGAGCGGAATCGGGGCGACCCACGCGACCGAGCTCCTCGCGGTGTTCGGAATCTACCGAGACCCGATCGGCCTCGGCCTGGCCGCCGCGGGCAGCTGGGGATCGACCAAGCGGATCACCGCCACCATGCAGTCGAACTGGACCTGGTTCGCCCGCAACGGAGTTCCGTCGCCGAGTTGGCCGGAGTACACGGTCGACGACCGGCGGGTGATGATCCTCGATGATCCGCCGCATGTCCTGCGCGATCCCGACGGAGCGCGCCGCGAGGCGTGGGCGCGAGTGCACGTGCCCGCGGCCGAACTCGTCGAGAAGAGCGTGCGGGCGTGAGACGACCGTCGACTCTCGTCCTCGCAGCGGCGGCCGCCGTGCTGCTGGCCGCATGCGGGACGACGACGGAGCCGGCCCGACCGCCGACGCTCGCGTCGTCGACGACACCGGTCGCGTCCAGTTCCGACCTGTCGAGCAGTGGCAGCTCGTCGATTCCGAACACGCTCCCGCCGCCGTACATCGCCGGAGCGGACTGGGTCCAGACCGATGTCGGGCCCAGCCTCCAGATCCGTCCGACGACCAACGGGCGGCGAGTGGTCGGCGTCAGCGCCGGTGAGGAGGCCTGGCGCGAGGTCCTCGCGATCCGGCCCGACGGCGACACCCCGGGGATGAAGGCCCAGTTCGACTGCCATTGGACGTTCGCGCGCATCGTCGCGCCGGACAAGCCCAGCTGGAACCTCGAACCGGGTCGTCCGGTGGTCAGCGAGAACGAGATGATCTCGTCGCGCTGCAACCCGGGCGGCAAGGAAGAGGCGCAGTGACCGGCCGTCAGTCGCGGCGCCGCATGCCGAGAGCTCGGCAGACGACGTAGATCGCGAACGAGATGGACGTGACCATCACCGACACCGGGAGCTCCGGCGCTAGGGAGAGGATCAGGCCGCCGACAGCCGCGACCTCCGCGAACACCACGGACAGGACGAGCACCACGGTGGGATTGGCCGAGAGCCGCGCCGCGGCGGCGGCCGGAGTGATGAGCAGGCTCATCACCAGCAGCGCGCCGATGATCTGAACACCCTGCGCCGCGGCGAGACCCACGAGGACCGCGAACACGACCGACAGGGGGCGGGTCGGCACCCCGGCGGTCTCGGCGACCCGCGGATCCAAACTCGCGAACAGCAGCGGGCGGTAGATGATCGCGAACACGGTGAGGACCACGGCGGCGGTGACGCCGACGGCGATCAGACCGTCGCGTCCCACACTCACGACCTGACCGGTCAGCAGTGCGAAGCCGGTTCCGACCCGTCCGTAGAGGCTGAGGAACAGGACGCCGAGACCGAGCCCGAAGGCCATGACGACGCCGATCACCGAATCGCGCTCGCGTGCGCGCTGCCCGAGCAGGCCGAAGACGGCTGCGGCGACGACGGCGCCGATCACGCCGCCGATGTTCACGCCGACTCCGGCGAGGAGCGCCGCGGCCGCGCCGGTGAACGACAGTTCGGCCGCGCCGTGGACGGCGAAGCTCATCTGGCGCGCCACGATCATCGGGCCGAGCACGCCGCCGATCAGGCCGAGCAGTGCCACGGCCAGCAACGACTGCTGGACGAACGCGCGCGACAGCAGATCGCCGGTCTGCGAGAAGTTCCAGAATTCTCCGATGTCGGCGGCCAGCACGGTCGTCGTCATGAAGCGGCCTCGTCGGCGTAGCCGTGCTCGACGCAGTGGTGTGCGTCCTCGCCGCCGATGACCACGAGCCGTCCGCCGACGCGAAGCACCTCGATGGGGCTGCCGTAGAGCTCGGACAGGGTCGCCGAGGTCATCACCTCGTCGACGGTGCCGACGCGGAACTGGCCGCCGGCGAGGTACACCACGCGGTCGACGAACGGCAGCACCGGGTTCAGTTCGTGGGTCACGAACAGGATGGCGGTGTCGGAACGACGACGCCGGGCGTCGAGCAGGTCGACGACCAACTGCTGGCTGGTGAGGTCGAGGCTGGCGAGCGGTTCGTCACAGAGGAGGATCGCCGGATCTCGGGTCAGCGCCTGCGCGATCCGGAGCCGTTGCTGCTCGCCGCCGGACAGCAGCCCGACCGGGCTCGACGCGTAGCGGGTCGCGTCCACTTCGGCGAGCGCCGCGTCGACGCGCGCCCGGCGTGAGCGCATGCCGCGCAGACCGAGGCCCCACGATGCGCCGTCGGCGCCGAAACCCACGAGATCGCGGCCCCGGAGCATCATGCTGTCGGAGTCGTCGGCGTGTTGTTGAGGGATGTAGCCGAGCCTGCCGTTCACCGTCAGAGTCCCCGCGGTGGGCCGGACCTGTCCGAGCACGGCGCGCAGCAGCGTGGTCTTACCAGATCCGTTGGGGCCGAGGACCGCGATGAACTCGCCGGGTTCGATGTCGAGGTTCAAGTCGTGCCACAGGGTGCGCGCGCCGAACGACAGCTCTGATCCGGCGAACCGGAGCACTGGATCGGTCACTTCGCGAGAGCCTTCTCGAGTGCTGTGATCTGGGCGGACTGCCACGCGATGTAGTCGGTGACGCCCTCGGGCAGGGTCTCGGTGAACTCGATGACGGGGACACCCGCCTTGCGTGCGGTCGCGAGCACGGCCTCGGTGGCCGGGTCGACGGCCTGCACGTTGTAGATGAGCGCCGACACCTTGCGTCCGGTCAGCAGGTCGTCGAAGGCGGCGCGATCGGCTGCCGACGGCGACTGACCCTCTTCGACGGCGGCGGTGAATCCCGCGGGCGCGACGTCGGAGATCCCGGCGGATTCCAGCATGGCGGTGGCCAGCGGTTCCGTCGCGGCGACGCGTGTGTTCGGATGCGTGGTCTTGATGGTGGCGAGACGTGCTCGCAGGGCGTCCGCACTGGTGCGGAAGGCCTTCGCATTCGCCCGGTACTCGGCCGCGTGGGCGGGTGCGACCGAGGAGAGTGCGTCGGCGATCCGATCGGCGGTGTCGGCGACGACCGCGAGGTCGTAGAACGCGTGCTCCTGCGAATGATCGTGGCCTTCGTGGGCGGAGGTGCTGCTCGCGTCGAGGGCGGTCACCTTCTCGCCCTTCGCGTCGGCGGCGGCGCGCTCCATGTACTCGTCGTAGTGACCGCCGTTCATGACGATCACGTTGGCGTCGAGCACCTTCGCGGTGTCCGCGTTGGTCGGCTCGAACTCGTGCGGATCGCCGCCCGGTGCGGTGAACAATGCACTGACGTCGGCGTTCTCGCCCGCCACCGCCTCGGCCACGGAGGCCCACACGTCGGTCGACGCGACGACGACCGGATGATCGGTCTGCTGCGGCCCCGAGTCGTCGGAGCATGCGGCGACGGAGACGGCGAGG
>JASLJL010000260.1 GCA_030152405.1 Gordonia sp. (in: high G+C Gram-positive bacteria)
TAGGAGGTCGCGGTCCGGAGTCCGGCGTGGAGCTTGTCCGTGAGAGAGGTGAGCCGGGCGGTCCCCGCGTTCACCTGATGCAGGCCATCGGCGAGCTGGGCCATGCCGGACGACAGTTCCCCGACGCCGGACCGCAGGCGGGCGAGGTCGGCGCGCACCTGGTCCGGCGTCCGGCCGTCGAGCTGACCGAGCAGGCTCTGCAGTCGTCCGAGGAGATCTTTCAGTGCGGTGACAGACCGACCCGCGCGGGCCGACGCCTCCGCGGGAACGCCCGCTGCGCGTCGAAGATCGGTGAGAGTCTTCCGGGCCTGCCCGCTGGTGGCGGCGTTGAGTCGGTCGAAGGCGACGCGTGCGGCCGCACACTTCGGATCCGCCGCACATGACGCTGGATTGCGCGACTGGAGAAGAGGTCCGAACAGGTCGTCGAACTGGTCGAGACCGGGCTGGACCGCGACCGCGGTTCGTCGCACGTCGGCCAGGAGAGGGCCGATCCCGTCGAGACCGGCACGCAGCTGCGCGGTGGCGCCGCGCAGGTCGGTGCGTGAATCGGTCGCCGCGGCGACGAACCGCTCCGCCGAGTCGAGAGAGTCGAGCACGCCGGTGGCCATGGTGATCACCTGGTCGGTGCCGTCGACGAGCTCGGGCATGCGGGCGTTCGCGGAGTCGGCGCCCTCGGTGAGCTGCTGCACGCCGGTTGCCAGGCGTCGCAGGTCCGGACGCGCGTCGCCCAACTGCTTCGCGGCGTCGCCCAGCTGTGTGCCGACCTGTCCGGGTACATATCCGGCCGCGGATTCGGTGAGGGGCTTGCCGTCCGGACGCGTGATCGAGCGGACCGAGTCGACCTCGTCGAGGCGCGAGACGGCGTCGGCGGCGAGTTCGAGGGCCGCGAGGTCGGACGTGTTCCGGAGGTCGTGGTCGGCGCGGACGATGAGATATTCGGGCGCGATCGCGTTGTTGCCGAAGTGCTTGTAGACCGCGTCGTATCCACGAGTCGAATCATTGGCGTAGACGAACATCGACGACTCGTCCCAGTTCCGCTGATGTGTGAAGAGGATCGCGGCGCAGGAGACGAGCAGAAGCAGCGATGCGGCGGCGTACACGCCTGCGCGCCGAATGATGCCCGCGCCGCGTCGACGCCAGCGTCGCTCCGACGCGGCGCCCGGCTCGGCGAGTCCTCGGCGTCCTGCGAGCGAGAGAAGTGCGGGTGGCAGTGTCAGTGCGAGCAGCAGTCCGACGATCACGGCGATCGCGGTCGGCGGACCGGCTGTGCTGAACATCCCGATCTTGGTGAAGACCATCGACGCGCACGCGACGGCGATGGTCAGTGCGGACGCGACGAGGATCGGTCCCGTTCGTCCGCTCGCGGCCGCCACCGCGTCGCCGACGGGCAGATCGCCGCGTCGGCCCTCGTGATACGCCGACAGGGTGAAGATCGCGTAGTCGGTGACGGCGCCGAGGACGAGCGCGGTCATGATCGCGATGGTGAAGTTCGAGACCGACAGCAGGTCGTGGCCGCCCAGAAACGAGATGATGGGCCGAGTGACCGCCAAGCCGAGACCCAGGGTGATCAGCGGAATGGCGGCGGTCGCGAACCGCCGGTACACGGCGAACAGGATCAGTGTGATCAGCACGATCGAGACGCCGGTGATGATCAGCAGCGACACGTCGATCGCCGAGAAGAGGTCGGCGAGCGCCGCGGTCGGCCCCGTGTAGTCCACCTGCAGACCTGACGGTGGCCCGGCGTCGTCGATCACCTGTCGAATGCCTTGTGCCGCATGGTGAGCGCGCGTCGACCCGACTGATCCCTCGGCTGCGACGAACAGGGTGATCGCCTTGCCGTCGGGGCTGGCCGCGGCCTCTCTGGTGATCGGATGACCCGCGAAGTCGAGAAGGTATGCGACGTCGTCGCTGTGGAGGAGTCGTTCGACAAGGCGGCCGTAGTACTGCTCGTCGGCGTCGGAGAAGCCGTTCTCGTCGACCATCACGATGCTGCTGACGGCGTTCGACTCCGGTGAACCGAAGTCGCGCGCCATCTGCTCGAGATGCTGGTTGGACGGCAGTGACCGCGGCAAGAAGTCCGCGGATGTCTTCGACACCGTCGTCTCGAGCTGGGGGATCGACAGGTTGAGCACTGCGGCGAGCAGAACCCAGAATCCGACGACGAGCCACGCACGGCGATGCGTGAACGCGCCGAGCCGGGTGAACGCTCTGCTCGGGCCGTGTGCCATCTGCTCTCCTCTGATGCGGTCGATTGATGTGACCATAAGTGACAGAGAACGGTCGGTCTACTGCGAGCGCGTCACGATCATCTCTAGATGTGATGCAGATCGCTTCTGTGCGCTGGCGCCCGCCGCCGGTAGGCGACGCGCGTCCGCCTGGCCCGCTGGGTACACGCACCGGAGCCTCCGGAGTGGGGCTGTGGTGGCGCCCTGTAAGGTGATTGGCTGCATGCCCCTATAGCTCAGTTGGTAGAGCTACGGACTTTTAATCCGCAGGTCGTAGGTTCGAGCCCTACTGGGGGCACTGCAACGCACGCGCGACGCACGTTTGACGCTGGTCAGAACCCGGCAGGCAGGCGCTCCATGTCGCCGAAGAACGCGGCGAGGTCGTCGTCGCGATAGCGCGTGAACGGGCCGTAGAGGCCGGCCGGATCCGGCCGCCACGTCAACAGCGCGTCGAGCAGCGTCGCCAGCACGTCCTCGTCGAGCCCGTCCCTGACGACGATCACG
>JASLJL010000027.1 GCA_030152405.1 Gordonia sp. (in: high G+C Gram-positive bacteria)
GGGGCGTCTGACGCGCCCGGGCGGCTCGAGCCGCGCGACCCCGTGGTCCGACGGCTGGTGAGTGCCGCGCCGGGTCTGCGGATCGGGCGAACCGGCCTCGTGTGGGAGTCGCTCGTGGCGACGGTCATGGAACAGAAGGTCGTCGGGACCGAGGCGTACCGCGGGTGGCGACACCTGCTGCGCCGGTACGGTGTGCCCGCGCCGGGCCCGGTCCCGTCGGACATGCGCGTTCCGCCGCCGCGGGAGGTGTGGCGAGAGATCACCGAGGCCGACTGGCACCGCAGCGGGCTCGAACCGGTCCGGATGCGGACGATTCGAGCCGCGGCGAGGGTGGACGTCGAGCGGCACGCCGACGCCCTGACCGCACTGCGCGGCATCGGGCCGTGGACTGCCGCGCACACCCGGATCCGGGCCCTCGGCGACGCTGACGCCGTGCCGGTCGGCGACTATCACACGCCGTCGATCGTCGGCGTCACGCTCATCGGGGAGAAGGTCGACGACGCGGGGATGCTGGAGCTCCTCGAGCCGTACCGGGGCCAGCGATACCGCGTGATTCGGCTGTGCGAGATCGCGGGAGTGACTCCGGAACGTCGCGGCGCACGGATGTCGGTCCGCGACTATCGCGACTTCTGAGCGACCGAGCGAAGATCAGTACGGAGATCGCGGTCCGGGGGCGATCCTCCCTCGGGTGCTCTTCATTCGACTGAATCTGTGGCGGTCAGCCCGCCAGGACGACGAGCAGCGTGCAGTCGCCGTCTGGGTCGGGCTCGATGCTCGCGGTGACGTCGCTGATCAGCAGATCGGATGCGGTGGCGAGGGCCTCGTCGACGACGCCCTGGAGTACTCCGCGCGCCACCTCGGGCACCCCGGGTGTGAGGTCGTTCAAGGCGCAGGCGCACACGGTCAGCAGATGTCGGCCGATCTCGGACGACACCCCGCGGATGTCGACGCCGAGCGCACTCAGGGTCGATTCGACGGCGATCACGGGATCGGGCAACGAGGCCTGCGGGGACGGGCCGGCTTGGCGGGCCCACTCCCGGCCGACGTCGGCCGCCGCCTCGGCGCGGGCCTCGGCGGTCGGGCCGAGGCGCATGAGCAGAAGGCGGGCCAGCCGATCCGCTGCTGCGGGCGGCGCGATCCGATAGGCGACGCGGGGCCGACCGACGCCCTCCGGCGGCAGCTGGACGGTGACGGCGTCACCGTCGTCGACCAGATTGATCAGATGAAAGCGCGCGGTGGTCGAGTGGATGTCGAGCGCGCGGGCGACCTCGTGGGCGTCGAGCCCCGCGTCGGACGCGGCGAGCAGGTCGCGCACGCGATCGCGCGGCTTGCCGGTCACGTCGGCCATCGGTGGTGCCTCCTGTGTCGGATCGACTGCGGCGTGCTTCGCATGGACCCGACAAGTGTGCCAGCCGGGTGTGCACGTCGTCAGAGCGGCTTGCGCGCGTGGACGAACTGGCCGACGCCGGTGATGGTCTGCTCGATGTGGACGGCGCCCAGTCGGGAGAAGCGCATGAGGAGTTCGTCGCGGCCGAAGATCCGGAGCCCGGAGAGTCCGGCCACCTCGCGCGCCCCGGGAAGTGCCGCGATCGACGCCTCGACCGAGGTGAAGACGATCATCTCACCGCCGGGCGCGCACACTCGCATCATCTCGTCGAGGACGGGCAGCGGATCGGGGATCAGGTACAGGGCGGCCAGACACAGGACGGTGTCGAACGTCCCGTCGTCGAACGGAAGACGGTGGGCGTCGCCGCGAATGTAGGAGACCCGCTCGCCGCGATTGTCGCGGGCGGCCTGGCGGAGCATCGCCGAGGAGAAGTCGATGCCGACGTAGCGACCGTCACCCGTGAGGCCGCGAGATGCGTCGACGCTGTAATTGCCGGGGCCACAGGCGATGTCGAGCACCTGGCGGTCGCCGGGCTGGGCCAGGTACTCGCGAAGGGCGTGATCGTAGTCGGCGGTGCCCGAGCCGCCGAGACTGAATCCACGGGTGAACAGCGGCCGCCAGGCCTTCTCGTACACCTGGGAGAAGACGGGATTGCCCATCAGGCGCTGCGCTATCGACGACACGGCCCCGCCTCAGAACTCGTCGCGTTGCACGCGGAGGACGCCGATGGTGGTGGCGAGGGAGTCGTACTGCCCGACGAGAAGCGTGAAGGCGATCGCCTCGCGTTCGGTGAGGTGCCTGCGAAGCGAGCTCCAGGTCGTGTCCGACAGGTCGCGGTCGGCGACGAGCTCGCCTGCGGCGAGAAGGAGCGTGCGTTCGCGGTCGCCCCACTCGGCGTCCGGGCCTTCGATGATCCGCTCGACGGCATCCGCGTCGAGTCCGGCCTTCGCCCCCAACCGTCGATGATGGTCGAGCTCGTAGTCGCATCCGCGCAGGTGGGCGACGCGGATGATGATCATCTCGGTCTCCCGCCGCGAGAGCTCGCCGAACGGCATCATGCGCGACGAGTAGTGCAGCCAACCGCGGAACAGGCCTTTGCTGCGTCCGAGCGTGGCGAAGATGTGCGCGTTGTCGGTGCCGGTCGCGATCGACATCGCTCGAACGACGAGCCAGTTGATCGGACCGAGGTCGCCGAAGCCCCCCGGGCTCACGCGAGGTGTGGTCATGACCACACGGTAGTCGACTCCACAGCGGGTCCGGCGGCAGGCGACATGACTCGGCTCACGTCGTCGTGTACGGCGAGACGGTGCTGCGGTGCTCCTCGATGTCGAGCGTGGAACCGAGTGGAGGGAACGCCCGCTGCGGGCAGTTCTTGCGATCGCAGACGCGGCAGCCCGCGCCGATGGGGGTCGCGCGGGCGTCGGAACCGATCCCGACGCCGTCGGAGTAGACGACCCGATTGGCGTGGCGCAGCTCGCAGCCCATCCCGATGGCGAAGGTCTTACCGGGCTGGCCGTATCGGGCGGCTCGACGCTCGACGGTGCGCGACACCCAGAAGTACTCGCGGCCGTCGGGCATCTCGGTGATCTGAGTGCCGATCTTGCCGGGTGAGGTGAACGACTCGTACACGTTCCACAGAGGGCACGTGCCGCCGCTCGAGGAGAAGTTGAACCCGGTCGCCGACTGCCTCTTCGACATGTTCCCGGCCCGGTCGACGCGCACGAACGTCCACGGGACGCCGCGCATGTTGGGACGTTGCAAGGTGGACAGGCGATGACAGACGGTCTCGTAGGAAACCGCGTAGAACGCCGAGAGGCGTTCGATGTCGTAGCGATAGTCCTCGGCGGCGCCGTGGAACTGGGTGTACGGCAGAACTGCCGCGGCCGCGAAGTAGCTCGCCAGCCCCTGACGGGCGAGTGCTGTCGCGTCGTCGGTGGAGAAGCCGCCCTCGGCGACGAGCGCGGTGATCAGATCGCCGAACTCGAGATAGGCGAGTTCGGCCGCGACTTTGAACGCGCGCTGGCCGGGGGAGAGAGCCGCCGAGAACTCGATGAGCCGACGCTCCTTGTCGAAGCGGTGGAGGACGTTGTCGCCCAGATCGACACGGCGAGCGATGCGGACGCCGTGCACGTCCTCGATGCGTGCGGTGAGACCGGCCCGGACGTCGGCGGAGTGCATGCGCATTCGTGAGGTGAGGCTCTCCGCGGCCTCGTCGAGCTCGTGAATGTAGTTGCGGCGCTGATAGAAGAAGTTCCGCACCTCTTCGTGCGGTGCGCTGATCGCGCCACGTCCGCCCGGATCGCCGCGTCCGGCGGTCGCCGCCGCGAGTTGCTCGGACACGACGCGGTAGCGGCTGTACATGCCGACGAGCGCTTCCGCGATGGCCCGATGCGAGCCGACCATGGCCGACACCTCGTTCGCGTCGCTCGCGGCGGGATCGAAGTCGAGATCCTCGTCGAGCAGGGCCTCGCGGAGCTCGGCGACCAGTCGGACGTCGTCCTGCGGATCGAAGAACCCGATGTCGATGCCGAACACCTCGGTGATGCGCGCGAGGACCGGTGCGGTCAGCGGTCGGGTGTCGTGCTCGATCTGGTTCAGGTACGACGCCGAGATGCCCAGCGCCCCGGCCATCGTCAGCTGGGACAGGCCGCGTTCGCCGCGCAGTCGTCGCAGGCGTGCGCCGACGTACATCTTGTTCGCGCTCATCGACTACGGGGTCCTCTCCCTCGGACGGTGCGTCGCCCGGCTCGAATCGGGTGCGGTCGGTGTGACCCGGGGTACCGTGACCGCGTGCGATCACGACTTCGGGGTACGTCCATCATCACTGCCGCGGGCGTCGCTGTCGCGGCGATCCTTCTGACCTCGTGCGGTTCGGGAGAGCCCGCCGACCCCGGATCGGATCTGGCGTCGCGACTGCTGCCGGGCGACGCCGTGCCCGCAGGCTTCACCGTCGTTCCGCAGTCGGTCTCGGATCTGATCGCCGCCAACCGCTCGACGCTGGACTCGGCTGCGACTGTCGGGTTCGTTCCGGCCGAGTGCAAGCCGACGGCCGACGCGAAGTTCAATCCCCGGCTGACCGAGGACAACACGGTGTTGTTGGTCGCGCAGTCGGACGCCGCGACCTTCAGCGAGCTTCTCAGCACGGTGCGCCGCGACATCGACGCCGACCGCCGCGACACGACCGGACCGTGTGCGACGGTCACTGCGACGCCGTCGGCGGGCTCACTCGCCGGTGTGCCGATCACCAACACGTCGGTGGAACTGCCTGCCGTTCGGTCCGACCACGTGGTGCAGGCGTACCTGGTCCGCACCGACTCGGTGAAGCGGCCGGCGGGAGCCAACCCGCGCGCCCGGACGGCGCTGCTCGCCAACGTTCTCGTGAAGCGCTCCGACGGTGGAGTCGCGACCATCCAGATGGGCGTCTCGGGGGTGGAGAAGGAGGTGACCCCGGAAGAGCTCGCCGGGGCCGCTCCGGGCGCGCCGTTGACGCAGCCGCCGCTCGCGGAGGCCGCCTTCGTCGACCTCGTGAAGGCGGCCGTGGAGCGTGCGTCCGCCGAATAGGCGACACGTGCCGTCACGTCATTGCTCGTGATGTCCATCACAGGTGTGAATTCTTGTGCGTCGGCTCGCTCATGGGTAGGCGAGCGGCGGCGGGCCGGGCCCCGCGGCCCCCCCCCCCCCGTTTTCCACTACCCCCGGTCGTTTTTTAGAAACACGAACGCCGAGGAATGCAACAAAAATTT
>JASLJL010000282.1 GCA_030152405.1 Gordonia sp. (in: high G+C Gram-positive bacteria)
GGCAGGTGGCGTCGATCGTCTTGAGGCTGCGTTCGGCCGCAGTGCGGTGCACCTCCGGCGAGACGCCGTGCGCCGAGAACACGACTATGGCGCCCTCGGGCACCTCGTCGGTCTCGCTGACGAACACGGCGCCGCGGTCCGTCAGGGTGTCGACCACGTGTCTGTTGTGAACGATCTCCTTACGGACGTAGACGGGGGCGCCGTGCTTGTCGAGTGCTCGTTCGACTGTCTCGACGGCGCGGTCGACGCCTGCGCAGTAGCCGCGCGGCGACGCGAGGAGGATTCGCTTGGATTCAGCCATAACATCAAGACTACGGCTGTGAGAAGGTGTTTACATGAATCGTCCTCCGTACCCTGCCCGCGTGGTCGCTGGTCTGCTGGTCACGACCGTTGAGGAGACCCGGAAACTTCCTACCCGGGTCGTCACCCTGCCGATGTCTGCGGTGAGCAGCGTGCTCCAGGCGGGCATGCGACTGCAGCAGAACATCGCAGAGCTCGCCATCAAGGGCGACGAGGCCCTGGCCCCCATCTTCGACAAGGCCGAAGAGCAGCCCGAGTGGGCTCGCTTCGACGACGACGAGCCGGTCGCCGACGCGGTCGAGTCCGTTCCCGAGCCCGAACCCACGCCGCCCGCCACTCCGGCGGCTCCGGCCGCCTCCGCTCCGGTGACGGAGAACGCCGACGCCGCTGCCGGACGGCACGCGCTGTTCAGCACCGTTCCCGCGGACTTCTCCCCCGGCGCGACCGAGGCCGCACCCAAGGAAGCCGCGCCCAAGGTCGACGGATCGGCGCCGCAGGTCGCCGTCGACCTCGACTACGACGCGCTCACGTTGGCGCAGCTCCGCGCCAAGGTCCGCACCCTCGATGCGGAGACGCTGCAGGTCCTGGCCGACTACGAGCGCGGCAACCGCAATCGCTCCCCGTTCGTGACGATGATCGACAACCGGATCGTCAGCCAGCAGAAGAAGGCCGACGCCGGCCAGTGACGTCGCCCGAAGAGCCGTGGCCGGTACGCACGCTGAGCTTCAAGATCGGCGAGTGGGTCCACAAGCTCGGTCAGGTGTGGGTGGAAGGGCAGTTGACGCAGATCAACGCCCGCCCCGGCATGCGAACCGCGTTCCTCACGTTGCGCGACCCCGCCGCCGACATGTCGATCTCGGTCACCTGTGACCCGAACCTGTTGCGCCGCAGTCCCGTCCCCTTGACGGACGGGACTCGCGTCGTCGTCTGCGGACGGCCGAGCTTCTACCCGGGCCGGGGCACGCTGTCGCTCCGCATCACCGACATCCGCCCGGTCGGGATCGGCGAGCTGCTGGCCAGGATCGAGCGCATCAAAGCACTGTTGTCCGCGGAGGGTCTCTTCGACGCTCGCCGCAAACGTCCGCTGCCGTTCCTCCCGCACACCGTCGGGCTCATCAGCGGGCGAGCGAGCGCGGCGCAGCGCGACGTGGTCGCGGTGGCCGAGGAACGCTGGTCGGCCGTGCGGTTCGACATCCGGGACACCCCCGTCCAGGGGCCCACCGCCGTCCCCGCGATCCTCACGCAGTTGGCCGAGCTCGACGCCGATCCGCGCGTGCAGGTGATCATCATCGCGCGCGGCGGCGGCAGCGTCGAAGATCTCTTGCCCTTCTCCGACGAGACCTTGCTGCGCGCGGTTGCGGACTGCCGGACGCCGGTGGTCAGCGCGATCGGCCACGAACCGGACACTCCCCTGCTCGATCTCGTCGCCGACGTCCGGGCCGCGACCCCGACCGACGCCGCGAAGCGCGTCGTCCCCGATGTGACGGCCGAACTGCGGGCGATCGCCGTGCTGCGTGAACGCAGTGCCCACGCGCTGCGCAACTGGGTGCACCGCGAGCAGCGTGTGCTCGACGGACTGCGGGCTCGGCCGGTGTTGGCTCGGCCGTTGACGATGATCGACGGCAGGCAGGACAAGGTCGATTCCGCCGTCGTCGACATCAGACGCAGCGTCAGGCATCTCGTGACCGTCGAGGAGCATCGCCACGCCCAGTTCGCGGCCCGCCTCGCCACCCTCGGCCCCGCCAAGACGCTCGCGCGGGGCTACGCCGTCGTCCAGCGCACCGATACCGACCGTCCGCACGCCGTGGCGTCCGTCGACGACCTGCCCGTGGGCGCGCAGGTGCGCATCCGGGTGTCCGACGGGTCCGTTCACGCGACCATCGAAGGAGAACACGCATGACCGACGCCCCGACCCCGGTGGAGGAACTCTCCTACGAGGACGCCCGCGACGAGCTCGCGCAGGTCGTCGCCGCGCTCGAACACGGTGGCCTCGGACTCGACGAGTCCCTCGCTCTGTGGGAGCGCGGCGAAGCGCTCGCCACCCGCTGCACCGCACACCTCGAAGGCGCCCGCGCGCGCATCGAAGAGGCACTCAACGCAGGCGACGAGGACTGAGTCTCAGACGCTGGCCTCTCACGCGTCATTTCGACACCTCGCCTCGGCTTACGCCTCGGAGAGGGCTCAATGACCGGTGAGGGTGCGCCTCGGTGAGGGCTCAATGACCGGGGAGCGCGCTCCTCGGAGAGGGCGGCGCCGGCTACCCGGACGGCTTCGGCAACGTGGAGACGATCGGTTGCGCAGCGGCGACCGCGGCCGCGAGGGTCTGCAGCGACTCGTCCTTGCCCGCGCCCTTCACCGCGATCCGCACATCACCGAAGTCGGCGATCCACGCCTTCTTGTGGTCGGCGTTCTCGTAGGTGACCCACGTGCGCCCACCCACGTCGCGCGTTCCGGTGCCCGACGCCTCCTCGCCGAGGAGCTGACGCAGGAGCGACTCTTCCGCGGCGTCGGTCTGCGTGAGCTGCACGTACGCACCGCCGTCGGTGATCCATCCGACGTTGCTCGTGACGGTCGCGTCGAGGTCCTGGGTGGAGCCGGAGTTGGGCTGCCAACCGGACGGGACCTTCGGATCGCGGATCGGGAACGCCATGTTCGCCGCGTCGGCGTGCAGTCCGCTCGACACGTCGAAGTGCGGGACCGTCTTCTCGTTCGCGTCACTCCCGAAGCCCCAGCTGCAGCTGCCCGCGACGCCCGCCACGATCAGGATGAGCACGGCGAGCGGGATGAGGGACCACATCATGTCCCTGCCGTCCTGCAGGATTCGGGGTTTGTCGGCCATGCGGGCCATTATCCACTCCCGGCGAGGCACCCGGCCGACCCGGGTCCGCCGAGGTCATGAAAGAATCGAAAGGTCTGTGTTGTGCACTAGGAGTGGAGTCACATGTCGTCGAAGGAAGCCCCCGACCGTAATCTCGCGATGGAACTCGTGCGAGTCACCGAGGCGGCGGCTCTCGCTGCCGGCCGCTGGGTGGGACGCGGCGACAAGAACGGCGGCGACGGCGCGGCCGTCGACGCGATGCGCGAACTCCTCTCGACCGTCTCGATGCGCGGCACCGTCGTCATCGGCGAGGGCGAGAAGGACGAAGCTCCGATGCTGTACAACGGCGAGGTCGTCGGAAACGGCGAGGGCCCCGAGGTCGACGTCGCCGTCGACCCGATCGACGGCACCACGCTGATGGCCGAGGGCCGCCCGAACTCGATCGCGGTCATCGCCGTCTCCGAGCGCGGCACCATGTTCGATCCGTCGGCCGTGTTCTACATGAACAAGATCGCCGTCGGCCCGGCCGCCAAGGGCGCCATCGACATCGACCAGTCCGTCGAGTGGAACATCAACTCCGTCGCCGCCGCCAAGGGCATCGACGTCGCCGACCTGACCGTCGTGGTCCTCGACCGCCCGCGTCACGCCGAGCTGATCTCCGAGATCCGCGAGGCAGGCGCCAAGATCCGCCTGATCTCCGACGGCGACGTCGCCGGCGCGATCGCCGCGGCGGGCGACTACTCGACCGTCGACATGCTGATGGGCATCGGCGGCACCCCCGAGGGCATCATCAGTGCCGTCGCCATGAAGTGCATGGGCGGCGAGATCCAGGGCAAGCTGTGGCCGAAGGACGAGGCCGAGCGCCAGAAAGCCATCGACGCCGGTCACGACCTCGATCGCGTCCTCACCAATGAGATCCTCGTCAGCGGCGAGAACTCCTTCTTCTGTGCGACCGGCGTGACCAACGGCGACATGCTCCGTGGCGTCACCTACCGTCCCAACGGCGCGACCACCCGTTCGCTCGTCATGCGCAGCAAGTCGGGCACGGTCCGCACCGTCGAGGCCGTCCACCAGACGTCGAAGCTGCGCGAGTTCGCGCGCATCGACCTGTAGATCGCCGCATCACGCCGACGGGCCCCGACCGATTGGTCGGGGCCCGTCCGCGTTCACACCCGCACGGCGTCGAGCCGTCCGTCGAGCATCGTCAGGACGTCGTCGGCGTCGTGGAGGGCGCGGTGGTCGTGGGTGACGAGCAGCGCGGCGATGCCTCGCTCGCGGACGAGCCCGGTCAGCAACGCCATCGTCTCCGCGGCGCGATGCGAGTCCAGCGCCGACGTCGGTTCGTCGGCCAGAAGCAGCGCGGGCTCGCCCATGAGTGCGCGGGCGATGTTCACTCGCTGCCGCATGCCGCCGGAGAGTTGATGAGGACGACGGTCCATGGCGCCTGCCAGGCCGACGTCGGCGAGCAGATCACGAGCACGCGACCTCGCGGCTGAGGGACGTCCACCCGCGATGTGCACGGGCAGCAGAACCTGTTCGAGCGCCGTCAGATCGGGCAGCAGGTTGTCGTGCTGGAAGACGAAGCCGATCCTGGTGCGGCGCACTGCCGCACGCTGCTCTTCGGTCAGGTCGGTGACGTCGACGCCGTCCACGACGACCCGGCCGGAGTCTGGCGCGACGAGGGTCCCGGCGACGGACAGGATGCTCGACTTCCCGCACCCGGACGGCCCGGTGAGCCCGACCAGGCGCCCGCGCGGAACGGTCAGCGACACGTCGTCCACGGCGGTCAGTCGTGCCCCCTCGCCGTCCGGGTAGGTGAGGGTGACATCGGTGAGTTCGAGGGACATGGTCGTCTCCTATCGGTTGAGTGCGATGAGCGGATCCACCCTGATCAGTGGCCTGAGCGAGAGTCCGGCGCCTGCCATTCCGAGCACCGCCATGCCCGCGACGAGGCCTGCGGTGGCGGTCACGTCGACCGCGATCGGAACGGTCGACGACGCGGCCCACGCTCCGAGCGAGCCCGCCGCGAGTCCGACGACGAGTCCGACGCCCAGCACCAGCGCCGCTTGCCCGAGCCCGTCCCGCAGCAGATATCGACGGCTCGCACCCATCGCGCGGACCACCGCGAGCGCCCGCACTCGCTGACCGGTCCAGACGGCGAAGAAGCCGCCCACCACGATCGCCGAGACGCCGACTAGCAGGACCTGGATCAACAGCAGCGACGAGTGCTCCGAGCTGTAGCCAGGAACGAGCGACGGCAGGTCGCGGTGAGCGGTCCGCACGGTGCCGGGGACCTCTACGTCGGTGAGCAGAGCCGACGCCGTGTCGCGCCCGGTCGCCTGCGTCCAGACGCGCAACGGCATCGTCAGCACCGGCGTGTGCGCGTACTTGCCGACGTCGGCGATCGTGTCCACGCGGACGGATGCGTTTCCGATGGTCGCCGTCGATCCGGGTGTCAGTCCGAGTGCTGAGGCCGTGACCGGGTCCACGGTGACGGTGTCGACGTCGGAGAAGCCGAACGCCGTCACGGCCGCTGCCCGGTCCCCCGCCGTGACACGGGTGGTCGCGACGCCGAGGGTCGGTACGCCCGCGACCGGTGCGATGCGACTGTCGGTGAGCGACGATGCGGAACCGTCGGCGGCGGTCTGCGTCCGCACGTCGCCCGGCAGGGCTCGGACGGCCGACGTCGACTCCGCGTCCAGCCCCGCCGCCAGCGACGACAGCATCACCACCATCAGGGCGAGCACTGCTGTCACCCCGGTGATCAGCACGAATCGTCCTCTGGCGTCGCGGATCTCGCGCCATCCGATGTACACGGTGTCTCCTTTGTTCTGCGGTGTCTCCAGCCTCTCGTCGAACGGGGTCGGTCGGCATCGCCCGCACGGGTCGTCTTCGCATCCATCGAAAGGTGCACTGGTCGAGTCGAGCGCGGTCCGGCGGTGATACTGGGTGAGTGACCGATGACCACAGGACCGATCGCTACGCCGAATGGGCCGGCCACGTCCTGTTCGCGACGTTGCTCGCGGTGGGCGTGGTGAAATCGGCCGCCGAACCGCGACCCGTCGCTCCGCTGGTGCTCGCCGGACTCGTCGCCGGGTGGTACGTCGTGGGTGCGGTCGCCTCGGCCCGAGGTCGCCGCGGGCGCGCGGCACTGTGGACGGTGCTGCTGACCGCGGGCTGGATCGCCCTGGTGTTCGTCTCGGACGACTTCGTGTGGCTGGCGTTCGTTCTGGCCATCCTCTGCTGGCGCTTCCTTCCACGACTCGGAGCCATCGCCGCGGTCGTCGTGATCGCCACCGTGTCCGTGGCGGGTGTGTGGACGACGCAGGGTTTCACCGTCGGCGGCGTGATCGGTCCGACCATCGGCGTCGCGACCGCTGTCGTCGTCACCGAGGCGTTCACCCGCATCGCCGCGATGGTCGACGAGCGGGATCGTCTGGTCGACGAACTCGTGCTCACCCGTGACGAGCTCGCAGCACAGCAGCGAGAAGCGGGCGTCCTTGCCGAACGCGACCGGCTCGGCGGCGAGATCCACGACGGCGTCGGCCAGTACCTGGCCAGCGTCATCATGCTGCTGCGCGCCGGTCAGGCAGACGCAGCGCTCGAGACCGCACAGGCCGCGTTGGTCGAGTCGCGTCGGTTCCTGTCCGGCATCGACGGTCCCGCACCCGCCGGCGGGCTGTCGCAGGCCCTGGCACGGCATGCCGCCCTGCTGAACGAGGAGGGCGTGTCCGCGGCCTTCGCCGAGCACGGTGAACGCGTCGACCTGCCCGACGACGTCGAGCGAGCTCTCCTCCGCACCGTGCAGGAGGCGACCCTCAACGTCCGGCGGCACGCCGACGCGACGTCCGCCGCGGTGACGTTGACGTGGCTTCCCGGAGAGGTCCACGTGGATGTGGTCGACGACGGGATCGGCATCCCGGGATCCGGCGGTTCGGGTTTCGGACTGCGTGCCATGCGGTCGCGCATCGCCCGGCTCGACGGCGACCTGACTGTCGACGACACTCCGGGCGGAGGCACCACCGTGCACGCGCGCATCCCGATCGGGGCGTCGAAATGATCCGCGTCATGATCGTCGACGATCACCCGGTCGTCCGCGCCGGTCTGCGCGCCGTCGTGGGGTCTGCGCCCGACATCACCGTCGTCGCTGAGGCCGGGACCGCCGCCGACGCCGTCGACACCGCGACCGGCACACTGCTCGACGTCGTCCTCATGGATCTGCGGCTGCACGGCGCCGACCCCTCAGCCGACGGCGTCTACGCGACCGAGTCGATCCGAGCCCTCGCCGATCCGCCGAACGTCTTGATCCTGACGACTTACCAGTCGGACGTCGACATCGTGCGCGCCGTCGACGCCGGCGCCGTCGGATATCTGCTGAAAGACGCCACGCCCGAGGTTCTGACCGCGGCCATCCGGTCCGCCGCCGCGGGCGAGACGGTGCTCGGCCCTGCGATCGCCGCGCGCCTGCTCTCACGTGTGACGTCTCCGGACACCGCGCTCACCGGGCGCGAACTCGAGATCGTGG